>CAYXNI010000120.1:0-7322 GCA_964466285.1 uncultured Planctomycetota bacterium
CAAGTTCTGAATCGAGATTGCGGCCGCTGGCACACGCTGGCGGCCGCAATCTTTTCGTGTTCCGCCTGCAACGGTCCCCCCTCTTTAGTCGTGGATCATCCCCGGTATTTCGCGCGGCGGAGGATGTGGCGCCGCGCTGCGCCGTGCAACTCGTTGCCGTCAGGGCCTCTGACGCTGATGACCGGCCCGCCTTGGCAGGTACGCTCGATGGTGAAAAGTTTAACGCCGTTGCAGTAGTATTCGCACGGGCAAGGCGGGATCAGGAGCCGCTGCAGATCGCGCCAGATGGTTGACCGATCCCGGGATTCCTTCAGCCACGGGCGTCCGGCTGCGCCATGATCACGCACCCGGCTTTCCCCTGCGCCGCGATCCGCATCTTGCCTTGAGCCATACGCGCCGTTACTCGGCCTTTGTCTTCATGCCTTCCATGACAGCGCCGTTAGCGGCCCGGACGCGCGCCTTGGCTGACCATCCGCCGCCGTGGTTAACTATCTTCATGACCAGTTTGTTCCATCCCTCGTTGAGGGTGACATTCACCCGGTCTTCCGCATCGACAGTCCGGCCGACATTCTGGGCATCCACCAGTTTCCCGTTGAGCCACGCCTTAACGGCATCGTCGCTGCCAACGAAGAGGATCGCCTGCTGTGTTTTCGGCGAATAAATCTGCGTCCTCATGTATATAGTATCGCCACCGCTAAGGTCCAGCTCTCTGAAGTTGACGATCATTGGATTCGAACCGCGCTTCCAGGGGAACCATTTCGCGCCGGTTCCCTTCTCCGGGGCGAACTCGACGTCGAACAGGGCCGCACCACTCTTGCCTTCCATTATGTAAGGTCCGGAGAGCTGCCAGTCCGGGATGAAGCCGTCGATATCGCTGTAGTCGTACCGGCTCCGCGTGACGCAGCCGAACTGGCGGTTGCCGAAGAAGTAGGCCGCGTTCAGGACGAAGGACTGCTTGTAATTGAAGGGCTGGGTGTAGACAGGCGACTGAGGGGTGGGCTCCGAGCCGTCGAGCGTGTAGTGGATCTTGCCGCCGCTGGGCGCCGCGACGGAGAGCTTTACCTTCAGGTTGCCGCCGAACCCGATCTGGCCGCCGAGGAAGTAGGTGATGCCCATGGTGACCCCCTCCGTTTCCAGTTTGACCGGGAGGATCAGACGGTTCACCCGTTTCCTGTTCAAGTCGTATCGCTTGTCATACTCTTCCTGGTTGATCGGGGTGTCGGGGCCCCACGTGCGCTCCTGGCGTTCGCCAGCGCCAAGCATCCATCCGTTGAGAGCGATCGCGCTCATCTGCCACATCGGCCGGCTGGCGCCGAGGACGCGGTCGGTCCTCTTGAGGCGCGAACCGTTGCATATGTACATGTTCCACTCGGGGAAGGGCGCGGTGAGTTCCCATGGCACCGTGATGGTTGTCCATCCATCCCGCTGATACTCGTGGGCCACCGCACGCGGGTACCAGGTCAGCACGATAATGTCGTCGTTCACTCTGTTATCGCGCGGGAAGTCCTCCCAGGCCAGCGTTAGCTTGCCGCGTTTGCGCAGCATGTCGGCCAGGCGCTTCAAGTGCACCTGGTAGATCTCGTGGGCATTGCGCACCGGCTGCGGGTCGAACTCCACCGCGTGACGCCGCTTGTAGACCAGTGCCCACGGACCCGCCCCAACACCACCCCAATTGCATTCGTCACAGCCGATATCGAAGTAGGGAGTGCTCTTGAAGATGCTGCACATCTCGTCGATGACGGTCTCCAGCCCCTTGTAGAGCTCCTCGCTGGCCATGTCCATGCAGCCGGGACCGTCAAAGAGGTCCCTGTAGCACCTGGCCATCGCACCATGGTGGCCGGGCGTCTCCAGCGCGGGAACAATGCACACGCCGCGTGCGGCCGCAAAGGCTTCCAGCTCCACCATTTCATCCCATGTCCAGAGCTTGGGGGGAATGCCGCCGCAGCACGCCCCGTTTTGCGTGCCGAGTTTCGGAAGCGCCTTGGACGGGAAGCTGTATCCCTGGTCGTCACCAACGTGCAACTGGAGGTACCTGACCTTGAACATGCGGCAGGCCTCGACCGTCGCTTTCAGGGCATCGGCCGGAATCCACTGGCGTCCGCAGTCGACCATGATCGCGGTGAAATCGGCATGTGGCCAGTCCTTGATCGTCATGCGCGGGATGGAATACTGGCCGTTTGCGCCGGCGATACTCTGCACGAGGGAACTGGTGCCTTCACAGACCGCGCGAAAATCCCAGCCTTCCACCACGGCCTTGTCAGTCACCGAGATCGTGTGCGCCATGTCCCGTGTCCGGACAAGCTTGACGTTCTGCGCCGCAAGGATGTCCTCGTCCGCCCGGATCGCCGGGTTGATCTTCAGAACGATGTCACCAGCCTGCCCTGCCCCATCCTTGACGATTGCGAGCTTCCAGTCCGTAAGGCTCCAGATCTCTTCCGCCAGGACGGCCGCGTGCGCGTCAAGACGCGGATCCGTCACCACGATGCGGGACTTGGCCGTGAGCGCCATGCTGCCTGGGTTCACCTTGATCGACTTCGGAGTCGGCTGTATCGGCGGCACCTTCGCATCCAGCGCATAAGCCGGAAGCCGGGCCAGGCAGAACGCCAAGCCGGATACGACAATCACTTTTGCCAGCCACGTTCTCATTTTTTCCTCCGTCATCAGAGACTCCTTTGTGAAGGGGCCGCCAGTCATCCTCTTCGTCATCGGCCCGCCACCTTCAATCTGTCATAGAAGGCCCTCGACACGTGGCCAACCTGCTGGCCGTTGCGGAACAGCGCCGCATTGAGCGCACACGTGTCCTCGATCTTGATCGGCGCCGAGTAAAGCTTCGATTGGGCCGTCGGCTCCGAACCGTCCATGGTGTAGCGGATCTCGCCGCCGCTTGCTCCGGCCGGCGTGGAAAGGCTCGCTTCGACCCGGTCACTAAAATACTGGCCGCCGAGGACAGGCCATCTGGCACGCACGATCCCGGTAGCGTCGATTTTCACCGGGAGGGCCAGCCGGTCCAGCATGGCGCGCGTCGTCGCGAGGCGCTTCTGGTACTCGGCTTCCTGCACGACTGTGGTTGGGCCCCAGGTGCGTTCCGTGCGAATCCCGAGACTGCGGATGTACCCCTCGAGGGTGGAACCGTAGAGCTCGCCGCCGAGATAGTCGCCCACCAGGGCGCTGGCGCTCATGTGCCACATCGTCTGGCTGGCGCCGAGCACGCGGGCCGTGGGGGGCAACCGGATCCCGTTGCACAGGTACATGTTCCATTCCGACAGGGGGGCGCCCAAGTCCCACGGCACAGTGATAGTCGTGAAACCCTGCTTCTGCAACTCCTCGGTATAATTCCACGGGAACCAGCACATGGGTATGATCTGGCTCGTCAACGGCTCGGGCAGTTTGTAGCCGCGGCCCTCCGATGGAATGCCAACCCCTTCCCATGCCAGCGTCATCTTGCCGCGCTTGCGGATCATCTCGTTCATCCGCTGTACATGCTGCACGAAGACCTCGTCCAGGTTCTTCATGCCTTTCTTCTGGAGATAATCCCTGGTCTGCTGCCGTTCCTCCAGTTCGAAGAAGTACATCTCGTCGCAGCCCATGTGGAAATAGGGAGAGCTTTTGAAGACATCGCACATCTCACCGACGAGAGTATCCAGCACCTTGTACATATCATCGTTGGCCATGTTCATGACCTTGGCCGTCCCGAAGACCTCCGGCATGGCGCGGGACATGGCCTCGCTGTGGCCGGGCGTCTCCAACTCGGGCACCAATGTGACCCCGCGCGCGTCGGCATAAGCCACAAGGTCGCGCAGCTCTTTCAAGCTGTAGACCGCCGGTACGACGCCCCCGTGCATGGCCTCGTTCTTCGTGCCGAGCTTCGGGAAGGCCGTGGACGGGAAAGTGAAGCCCTCATCGTCGGTCAGGTGCAGTTGACAGTACCGGATTTTCCAAAGCCGACAGGCTTGGATCACGGCCTTAAGCGCGTCGATGGGGATCTGCTGACGGGCCACATCCACCATGACGCCGGTGTAGTCGGCGGCGGGCCAGTCTTTGACCTTCATCCGCGGCAGGAAATACGCCCCGTCTTTCCCCGTGACAGCCTGCAGGATCGTCGCGGTGCCTTCCGCAACCGCGCGGTAGTCCCATCCCTCCACAACGGCCACGTCATCTATCTGAATTGTGTGAGCGAAGTCGCGCGTCTTGACGATCTTCTGGTTCTGCACGGCCGGAATCTCTTGATCCGCGCGAATCTGCGGATTGATCTTCAATACGATGTCGCCCGCGCGCCCCTCGCCGTTCGCCGTTTCGAGTTCGAGGCCGGTGATCAGACGGATCTCGTCCGCGAGGATGGACGCGAGCGGTTTCAGGCTGGCATTAGTGGCCACAACGCGGGACTTGGCCGTCAGCGGCATGGTCCCCGGCGCCAACGTGACGGACTTCGGCGTCGGAACAACCATCGGCGAGTCAGCGTTGTCCGCGACCCCGCGCACACAGACAAATCCGGCCGCCAATGAGATCGCAACGGCGGCCAACATTCTTCGTGATCTTCTCGCGCCAAGATCATCTCTCACTTGTTCGCGCGGGCATTCGGCCATGGGCGTTGTCTCCTCTGCACAGAAATCGATAGCCAAGGGCACGATCCATTCTCTCTATGACGTTATCTATATCTGAAATGCGACTCAGCCGCAAGAACTTAATGTTAGACTGGACGTAAAACAATGTACCGGCCTGGGCGGTGGTTTACAGTCACGGAAAAACCGGCGCGCTGCGTCGGCTTTGCCGTTCGACCCAACCCGACTTGATTTCACATCCCTGCGATCAACAACACGCCGAGCGCCAGGAAGAGCAGGCCAAGGGCGAACTTGGTCGCAGCCAAGTGCTTCTGGAAGAACCGCACCAGTGTCGCGGACGCGGTCCCGAAAACAACCGCCCCCAGCACGGCCAGAAGCGGTATAATGAAGGTCATATTATACAGCACCAGGAGTCCCATTGCTCTCGCGCGGAGTCCGGGATGACTCGCCACATACGTAATGGTCGGGAGATATACCTGTCCAGTGCAGGCCAGTTCCAGCACCGACACCAGGATCCCGGCCGCAATACCCGCCAGGATGAAATGCCTCGTGCGAACGTTCTCGCGGATGATCTGCCGGATCTTGCTCCTGACGGCGTCGGGAAGCTTCAGCTTCATCGAATTTGCAGCCCCCCTTCTGGCCTTTGCATAATCGTAGAAACTGCCGGCGGCAAACCCTAGCGTAAGAACGACGACCGAAAGATAGAAAACCCTGCTCACCACGGGTGAGAAATGAAGGTATTCGATGCCTGCCAGCAGGCCGATTCCCACAAAGAGGTAAGTGGCGAAAACAGCCCCGGAAAAACACAGGCCCACGGCCAGGATCTCCCGCCGCCGCCTTCGGGCCGCGGCAAGAAAGGTGGCGAAATAGATAATCGTCACGAACGCGCAGGGGTTCACCCCATCCACAGCCCCCGCAACAATCACCGGCAGAATTCCGATCTGGCCGAACTCGCGGATCAGCCTGTCCCCCGCTTCCTTCTCCCAGCCTTCCGGCAGTTCCCAGGGACACGATGAGCCCGTCGCAGCGGCGGCATCGAGAAGCGTGGCCAGGGCGTCGTCGGCAATCTCATCCCCGAGGAGCGCGCGGTCTCCGACGAACACGGCGGGAGTGATCAGGCGCTTCCCGGGCGGAAGTCCGGCCCTGTGCCCGTTGGCCTCCTGAAGAAGCACAACCTCGTGCCGCAGAACGCTGAACTCCTTCATGCGCACGTTTGGCCGCTCCTCGCGGACGTGGCGCAGCATCAGGTCAATCCGGTCGCACGCGCCGCAGCCGGGACGGAAGAAGTAAGCGATGTAGATAAGCGGACGCTTCGCGCCGGCCGGAGCGGTTAGGCCATCGAACGTTTCCAAAACGGATCCTGGAGGCACGCCGGTCATCGGCCCGTCGACGTTGGCATGGCCATCGCTTGCAGGTCCGCCCCCTGGCGTCGTCCCGGGACGCACGACCGGCAGGCGGCAGCCTCCCTGCGCCAGCGCTTGCTGCGCCGCACTGGACAGCCTCTCTTCGATCTCGCGGACGCCCCCAAGGACCGTGTTCCCCACAAAGAAGACGAGGATCTCCCTCTTGGCCTGGCCCAACTGTCCTTCCAGTTGAACCATGTGCTCATAATTCCTGGCATAGGAGATGTCGAGGAAGACCATGTTCAGCTTCCCGCCCGCACGGTTGTTCGCCTCCGGGACAACCCGTTTCATGATCCTGTCGCACCCCTCGCAGCCGGGTCTCCCAAAGGCCAGAACGTTCACAAAGCCGTCCCTGTTCTGCTGCGCAAGTTCCTCGGCGGTCGGCACCGGCGGGAGGGCAACGGCCCGCCCCCAGAATGAGGAGAGCGCAATAAGCATACCGGAAAGAAAAAGAGTTCGACGCACCAGGTTCTCCTGCAAGCAGCCGGTGTTCAACTGAGTCAAGACTTGTCTACTCCCAGTCTACTACTTCCGCAGGTTCATGCGCAAATGAGCTGCCGCGACGGGCGCACAAACGCAATGCGCCAACATTCGCCCCCGGAACCCGCTGCTCCCCGCATCTCCGCGGACAGCGCCCATATGTTTGAACCCTTGCTTGAAATCGAAACAACCACCAAAATAGGAACCTGCCCCCCCTCCCGCGTCAACGCCCCAACCAGCGGGAGTTTACCCCCTGCCATGATTGAAGTCAAAGGGAAAATCGAGGTTCTTGAGTGAGGCGGGACGGTTCCGATCACATGGCGGGCCAAGAAGCTCCTCGAGGTGCACTTCACCGTATTCAGAACATCGCTGTAGACCATGGCTTGCCCCCAAGACATGTACCACCCGCTATTAGCGGTTATGGACGCCCCCCTGAACCGACTTCACCATCGCCACGATCCCGGCCTTGACCGGCTCCGGGAGCGTGTCCCACGCCTCGCAAACGGCGCGCAGGCCCGCGTCCATGCGCGGATTATCCGCGCGCGCGGTGTCATTTGAGCGGTGTTCATCGTCCGGTGTCATGCTCGCTTCTGTCCGGTATTGTGCGGAGTGGTCTTGCCGAACGTTTTGTGGGCTTGCAGGTTGTGGCGCGGAGGGCCCGTTCTGAATGGGGGTTACGTCACAACGAGTTTTTTCGGAAATGGTCGGGGCGAGTGGATTTGAACCACCGGCCTCTTGGTCCCGAACCAAGCGCTCTAGCCAAGCTGAGCTACGCCCCGCTATTCAACTTTCAATTCCCGGCCGCCATCCGTTGCCAGCCGTATCGGTCACCCACGCCCGGCCGGCCGCCCGCACCAGCGCCACACCTCTGACCTCGGGG
>CAYXNI010000121.1:0-7293 GCA_964466285.1 uncultured Planctomycetota bacterium
CAACCGCCAAGAACCAACCGCCGAGACGCCAAGAACGCCAAGACAAGACGAATTCAGATGCGTGAAACGGACGAGCATCATAGCGCACCCGCACCCCACGTTCAAGCGTACGGGACGGGACACCCGGGCGAGCAAGGTTGCATTACGTGCCCTTGTCCATACAATAGGTGCGGAGGAGATATGGCACGCGAAGAAAAGGCAAGCAGACGCTTGTTCGACATCATCCTCGACAGCATCGCAGATGGTGTGTTCACTGTCGACAAGGATTGGCGCATCACGTCGTTCAACCGCGCCGCCGAGGAGATCACGGGCGTCCCGCGAAGGGAGGCTATCGGGCGTCCATGCTCGGAGGTTTTCCGGGCCAGCATGTGCGAGGCGGACTGCGCCCTGCGCCGGACGATGGAAACGGGAGAGCCTATCGTAAACCGGCCGGCCTTCATCATCGACGCCGGGGGACGGCGCATCCCCATCAGTGTTTCGACGGCGCTCCTGAAGGATGAACACGGCCGCGTCATCGGTGGCGCTGAAACTTTCCGCGACCTCAGCCTTGTGGAGGAATTGCGCAAGGAGATCGAGGGACGCTACGAGGTGGGCGATCTCGTGAGCCGCAGCCCCGCCATGCGAAAGGTGTTCGAGGTGCTTCCGCAGGTCGCCGCGAGCGACAGCACGGTGCTCATACAGGGCGAGACGGGCACAGGCAAGGAGTTGCTGGCTCGCGCCATCCACAACCTCGGTCCACGGCGCGAAAAGCCCTTCGTGGCCATCAACTGCGGCGCTCTCCCGGACACGCTCCTCGAATCCGAACTGTTCGGTTACAAGGCCGGGGCGTTCACGGGCGCCGAGAAGGACAAGCCCGGGCGCTTTGCCCTGGCCGAGGGCGGAACACTCCTGCTTGACGAAATCAGCGAGGTGAGACCCGCGCTCCAGGTGCGCCTTCTACGCATTCTTCAGGAGAGAACCTACGAGCCGCTCGGCGGGACGCAGACCATGAAGGCCGACGTGCGCGTCATCGCGGCCACCAACCGCGACCTGGCCACGCTTGTCAGGAAAGGCATGTTCAGGCAAGACCTCTTCTATCGTATCAACGTCGTCAAGATCAACCTCCCCCCGCTCCGCCAGCGCCGGGAAGACATCCCGCTCCTCGTCGAGCATTTCATCGCGCGGTTCAACCGCGTGCAGGGCAAGAACGTCAGCGGCGTCAGTTCCGAGGTCATGACTTTTTTCATGGCGCACGATTATCCCGGCAACGTGCGCGAGCTTGAGAACCTCGTCGAGCACGCCTTCGTGCTCTGCCCGGAGGGCCTCATTGAGCCCCGACACCTCCCGGAGGAGTTCGCGGCGCGGGTGCCTGGCCGCTCTCCCAAGAGAGGCATCACTTCCTCTGTTCGTGCCGTCGAGGCGCAGGCCATTCAAGAGGCTCTGCGGCGCAACGACTACAACCGGCTTGCTGCCGCGCGCGAACTGGGCATGCACAAGAGCACGCTCTTCCGGAAGATCAAGGCGCTGGGTATTGCGCTTCCGGAGAAGGATGGCCGGACTCGCAGAGCCAGGACGTAGCGTCGCATAGAGGCGACTGTCTAATTGACGCTGGGTCGCACCCAAGCGACTGTCCTTGTCTCCGTATGCCTCCACAAGAAAGCACGAAGCCGTTGCCGGAGCGAATCTTACGGATAATCATGCTCTTGCTCTCTGTTTTGGCACGCACGTTGCTCTATGTGTTGACGACAGGAGGTCAAGATGAAGATCGCCGCTGCGGTTTGGAATGGACGAATCTCCCCGGTCTTCGACGTTGCCGGACGAGTTCTGGTGCTGGAGGTCGAAGGCGGGCAGAGGCGCGGGCACCAGGAGGAGCCGCTTCCGGAGAGTCCGGCGAGCAAGACAGAGAGGCTCGCCGAACTCCACGTGGACACGCTGGTCTGTGGCGCAATCTCTCGCCCGCTCGCCGGGATGCTCGCGATGCGGGGCATCCGGGTCATTGCGTTCATCGCAGGTGACGCGGACGAAGTCATTCGGGCGTACCTTGGTGGCGAGCTCCAAGGCCCGATGTTTGCTATGCCAGGCTGCTGCGGACGACGTCGGCGATCCCGCGGCCGCAGGCACTGATAGCGGAGGACGAGAACATGCCAAGAGGAGACGGAACCGGGCCGTTGCAGGGCGGCGGGCGCGGACGCATGGGCGGGCCGTTTCAAGCCGGCTCGGGTGGAACCTGCGTTTGTCCGAAGTGCGGACACCGCGAGGCGCACGTGCGCGGCGAGCCGTGCAACCAGAAGTCCTGCCCAAAGTGCGGGACTCGATTGACAAGGGGATGACCCCTTGCGGAAAGGAGGTTTTGCTATGCCAGGAGGAGACAGAACTGGACCGATGGGAATGGGACCGATGACGGGACGAGCGGCCGGCTACTGCGCAGGCTACGGTGTGCCTGGCTTCATGAACTCCGTGCCGGGGCGCGGTTTCGGGATGGGATTCGGGCGCGGCCGGGGCTTTGGCGGCGGCGGGCGCGGCTGGCGGCACATGTTCTACGCGACCGGGCTGCCCGGCTGGATGCGCGCCGGCTGGCCGGCCCCCGTGGGCGCAGCTCCCTACGCGAAGCCCGACCCCGAGGCCGAGCGCGAGTTCCTCAAGGACCAGTCAGAAGCCCTTCAGGCCCAGCTCGACCAGGTCCGGAAGCGGCTGGACGAGATGGAGACCAAGTAGGGGTAGGCACACGACGGCGGCAAGGGGCGTCGCACAGGCGCCCCTTGTGCGCCCACACAAGGAGGTCCACATGAAGATTGCAGTCACCGCCAACGGGAAAACGCTCGACTCGCCTGTCGACCCGCGCTTCGGCCGGGCGGCGAACTTCATCCTGGTTGACACCGAAACCGGTGGGTTCGAGGTCGTGGACAATGCCCAAAACCTGAACGCCGCGCAAGGAGCGGGCATTCAAGCCGGCGAGACGGTCTCGAAGCTGGGCGCCGAGGTCGTCATCACGGGCCACTGCGGCCCGAAGGCGTTTCGAACGCTTCGCGCCGCGGGTATCCAGGTGCTCGTAGGCGCACAGGGCACGGTCGCCGAGGCCGTCGAGGCTTTCAAAGCAGGCAAGCTCAAGCCGACAGAAACCGCTGACGTGGATGGGCACTGGGCATGAGCGAAAAAGTGACCTATAGTCCCATCGGCGTGATCCGGAGCGAGCACACCAAGCCCGAAGACACGCCGATCCAGCCCGCCTACGCCAAGGGGTGCCGGGGCCGGGCGGAAGTCTTCCCTGAGTATACTGATGGTCTGCGCGACCTCGAAGGCTTCTCGCACGTCTATCTCATCTACCACCTGCACCGTGCCGGGCCGGCAAGATTGATCGTAACACCTTTCATTCAAGAGACCGAGCGCGGCGTTTTCGCCACGCGCGCTCCCTGTCGGCCGAACCCGATCGGCCTGAGCATAGTCGAACTGGTGTGCCTCGATGGGAACGTCCTTCATCTCAATGATGTGGACATGCTCGACGGCACGCCCCTCCTCGACATCAAGCCTTACACGGCGAAGTTCGACCGCATCGAGCCCACGCGCAACGGCTGGCAGGACGAGGTGGACGACAACACGGCAAAGGAACGAGGCCGGCGGGGATACTGCCCGAACGGCGAAAGGCCAGGCGCCGATCTCGCCGAACCCATCCGCTTTCACGGACATCTCTGCCCTGGCTTGGCTAGAGGCTATCGGGGGCGGGTGCTCTGCATCCCTTGCGCCTCCCCAGCAGCCGGGTTGACCGGATCACGGCGTTCTGACGTTCAGGACGCGGGTGCCGCATAAAGGCTCGACCCCGACAAGGAAAGGACCTCAGTGATGAAGCACGCGGATATCGTGGTTATCGGCGGAAGCGCGGCGGGCGTGACCGCCGCCATTACGGCCAGGCGGCATTACCCGGAAAAGAAAACACTTCTCGTCCGAAAAGAGCGGCAGGTATTGATCCCATGCGGCATCCCCTACATCTTCGGCACCGTGGGAAGCCCCGAGAAGAACCTTATCCCGGACGAGGTGCTCTCCAAGAATGAAATTGAGCTCATGATTGACGAAGTAACAGTGCTTGACCGCAAAAAGGGCGAGCTGAAAACCAAAGGCGGCGAAACCGTGACGTATGACCGGCTCGTCCTTGCCACCGGCTCATCGCCGATTATGCCGGCAATCCCTGGCATCGAGTTGGGGAACGTCTTCCCCGTTTTCAAGGACGTGTCGTACCTCCTGAAAATGCAGGCGGCGCTGAAAAACGTGACGGACCTGGTGGTTATCGGCGGCGGGTTCATCGGCGTCGAGTTTGCAGACGAGTGCAAGAAGAGCCTGAAGGCGAACGTCACGGTCGTCGAGATATTACCTTATTGCCTGATGCTGGCCTATGACGAGGAGTTCTGCGCACAAGCCGGGCTATTGTTGAAAGGCCGTGGCATTACGCCCATGACGGACACGAAGGTGAGCCGGATCCGGGGCAAAGACCGGGTGGAAGCCATTGAACTGACTGGGGGCAAGGAGCTCCCCGCGCAGGCCGTGATTCTCGGCATCGGCACGACCGCCAACGTGGCCTTGGCGAAAGGCGCGGGGCTGCGGATAGGGCCGACAGGAGGCATTGTCGTGGATCGGACCATGCGCACTTCCGATGACCGCATCTACGCCTGCGGCGATTGCGCCGAGAAAGTGTCTTTCTTCAGCGGACGTCCGTCCCCGCTCAACCTGGCCTCCATCGCGACGGCTGAGGCGCGCATCGCCGGCGCCAACCTCTTCGGCACAAGACGCGAAAATATCGGAACCATCGGCGTGTGGTCCACGGTCATCGGCGACACGGCGTTCGCCACTGCCGGTCTAACGGAGACCCTCGCTGCTCGACACGGGTACAACTACGTGGTTGGCGTGGCCGAAGCGCCCAACCGTCATCCCGGCGGCATGCCCGGCATGTGCAGCATGAAGGTGAAGCTCATCTTCGAGAGACGGACCATGGTAATCCTCGGCGGCCAGGTCGTGGGCGACAAGGCCGCAGGAGAGGTCATCAATGCCATCAGCGCGTGCATTCAGCGCCGAATGACGGCCGAGGACATCGCCATGTTCCAGACGGGCACCCATCCGGCGTTGACGGCGTCGCCGATCGCCTATCAATTCGTCAACGCCGCGGAGGCAGCCGTCGCGGCACTGTGACAAAACGCCACAACCACGCAAATGACACGGATAAGGAGCTGCTAAGATCGACGAAGAATCCTTCCAGTTGAACTTGAGACGCAAACTGGAGTTGGAGCTCTGCGCCCGCAAAACACTTGGGGTCAGCGAAAATGCTTCCCAGGCCGATATCAAGCGCGCGTGGCGCAGGAAGTGCCTCGAAACGCACCCGGATCGAAACCCCAGCGATCCGGATGCCCACAGGAGGTTCCGGATGGTCAATTGCGCCTATCAACTGCTAACGGAAGGAACGCTGTGCCACGAGTTGGTGAGCGAGTCGAAGGATACGATGGACTGGTCAGGCGACGGCAAATACAACCTTGCCAACTCTTGGGGATTCTACCTGTGGTGGCGAGATACGTTTTCTGACCCATGGGCACCGTAGTCCGCAGCCGTTCGGAGACGACGATGCACGCGAAGCGACTGCCCGCCGATTTTTACGAGAGGATCAAAACCCGCCTGCACCGGCGGATCGGGCGGGAGTTGGGCATGGCCTACCGGGTCCTGGACCTGGGATGCGGCGGTTGCGAGCTGGCCAGATTCCTGAGAAAGACATGTCGCCAACGCGTCACGGGCGTTGACATCTCGGGCACCAGCTTGCCACGGCGGGACAATCCCAGGGAGGGCCGCACGGCGATGCGGTGCATTGAAGGCAATGCTGCGCGCCTGACGTTCTTACGGGACGGAAGCGTAGATGCGGTCGTCACTACTTGGGCTGTCCACGAGATGAAAGACCCCAAGGCCGCCACGCGGGAAGCTCACCGCGTGCTTCGTCCTGGTGGGAAGATGCTGATCGTGGACTTCCCCAAGGGGTCGCTCGCCAAACAGCTGTGGGGCGAGGCGTACCTGACCGCGCGAGCCGTCGCGGAACTGCTCAGGCAAGCTGGGTTCGTACGAATCCGCTCGCGGACCACCTGCGAGGAACAGGTTATCTGGGCCGTGGGCTTTCGGTCTCCGGATAGAACCTTCGCCGCCAAGGCCACCGACGAACTGGGCAAGTAGAAAGGAGCGGATGACCAAACCTCGGGGCCGACTGTATTTTGCCCTCATGTCAGTCGTCTTCCGCGTCAGGGACCTCATCTGGCCGCCGGACAGGACACTCCGCGAGGTCGGCGTCCTGCCGGGGCATACCTTGCTGGATTTCGGGTGCGGTCCTGGAGGCTACTCCATCGCGGCGGCGAGGCTTGTCGGCCCGAGCGGCAGAGTCTACGCACTGGACATCAATCCGCTCGCCATAAGGGCGGTGCAACGGGCCGCCGAGAAGAAGAACCTGGGCAATGTCACAACAATCCTTGCGGACAACCCGGCCGGCCTTCCAATTCATAGCATTGACGCCGCACTCATGCACGACGTTCTTCATGAACTGGAGAACCCGTTTGGGGTCGTCACCGGCCTTGACCGGGCACTGAGGCAGGGAGGGCTGCTGGCCGTGAGCGATCATCACATGAGAGAAGCAAGCATCATCTCCGCGATTTCGTCGGGCGGGCTCTTCGGGCTTTCGCGGAGCTTCAAAGGGATGCACTGCTTCAAGCGTTCCCAGGCGGAGGCGAGACAATGATTGTCGCAGTCGCCTCTGGCAAGGGCGGGACCGGAAAGACCACGGTCGCCGTAAGCATGGCTCTCGCGCTCTCGGCACACGAGAAGGTGACGCTGCTCGATTGCGACGTGGAGGAGCCGAACTGCCATATCTTCGTGAAGCCCGAGATCCAGAAGCGCGAGTTGGTCGGCGTGCCCGTCCCCGTCGTAGACGAAACGAAGTGCAACGCCTGCGGCGAATGTGGCCGCATCTGCCAGTACCACGCCATTGTCTCGCTCAAGACCAATCCTCTTGTCTTCCCGGAACTCTGCCACGGCTGCGGCGGGTGCGCCAAGGTCTGCCCGACCGGAGCGATCACGGAGACTGAAAACGAGATCGGCGTCGTCGAGACCGGCAGCCGCGACGGCATCGAGTTCGTGCAGGGGCGGCTCAACGTCGGCCAGCCGATGTCGCCGCCGCTCATTCGCGCCGTGAAGCGGCACGCCCCGCCGGACGGCCTCACAATCATCGACTGCCCGCCCGGCACCTCCTGCCCCGTCATCGCGGCGATCCGGGGAAGCGATTACGTCCTCCTCGTAACCGAG
>CAYXNI010000122.1:0-7193 GCA_964466285.1 uncultured Planctomycetota bacterium
TGTGCCTTGTCGCTGCCGCGCTGATCGCGGGTGTGAAGCATCCCAGGAAGCACGCTCTGGAACCGGCGGGTGCGTGATCGAGCGATGCTCACGGTGAGAAGATGACTTTCAGAGAGGGGGCACGCATCACGTCAGGCATCGCAGCAGGAGGGCTGCGCCTGTCGCTGTTGTTGCTTGCAGCGGCTCTCGCGGCGGGGTGTGCCACAACCTCCACAATCCCCGAGCTTCCGCTGGTGCTGAGCGTCTCGCTCGACCGGGAGCAGTATGACATCGGCGATCCGGTGGTGGTGACGGTGCGCCTGGAGAACCGCGGGCGCAGGGACGTTGATGTGCCGCGGTTTGACCCGCAGAGCGTGAAGTTCATCACCGGCCTGAAGAGCCTGACGCCCCGGGTCCACAGGGAGCCGGTCACGTCGGCCGAGATGGAGGCCCAGGTGCGGCAGGTGAAACCGGGCGAAGCCACGGCGCGCCGGTTCCTGTTCACGCGGCTGTCGGAGGAAGAAGGGGAATACGCTCTGCTGGTCAGCCTGAAGGGGGTGGTGGTCAAAGGAGAGTTGCTCGACGACGTCCTCTACGCGACCCCCGTGCCGTTCAAGGTCACAAGCCGGGTCTCGCTGAAGCGCGATCCGGTGAACGGCATGATTCTGAAAGAGCAGGCGGCCGAGATCGCGCGGAAGGCGGCGGGCGGCGTGGTGAAAGAGGAGAAGACCGTGCTGGTGCCGCTGGGAGAGTCCGGCCTGTTCACGTGGCTGGTGATGCTCCGCGTACAGATGCCGGATGGGAAGGAGAAGAAAAGCACGGTCCAGGTAGATCCATACATGGGAAAGGTGCGTCCGGTCGAGTTGAAGCCGCCCGGAGAGGCGGAGCCGGCCCAGCCGACGGAGCCGGCGAAGAAGCCGGAGGCGAGCCCTCGGCGGTAGCCGTCGAGCGGCTCTCAAGCGCGTGAGAGACAGAACAAGGGCGTGATGACAAGGATGCTGTCAAACGGCCGAAGTGAGGTGTGAACGCCGAGGTCGTTCGGCGTTGCACACCGGGTGGGCTTCCCTCGGATGAAAGGAGGTGTGGAGTGGTGTTCAGGCGAACGGTGTGGATTGCTGTCATCGTTGCGGGGATAGCCTGTCCGGGCTGGGCGGCAGAACCCGCGAAGAGTGAAGCTCCCGCAGAGCCGGCGAAGAAGGCGGCGGCGCCCGATGAGCTGCCGACCCGCATTATCAAGGTGCTGCGGACGACGAACAAGGCTCAGACGAACCGCTACGTGCCGAAGGTCTACACGATCAACAACGTTAACCCGTACGCACTGTTCCGGTGGGTCCGGCGCACGGCGCAGATCGAGGACGGGGCGTACTTCTTCTTCGGGAAGCCGGACGAGAAGGGGAACGTCAACTCCGGCAAGATCGTGGTCACCCTGCCCGAGTACATGCTGCCCGGCGTCGATGAGATGATGAAGATCATCGACCGGCCGAACATGACCAGCGGGGGCGGCGACGTCTGGCTCTACTTGCGCCCCAAGCACCGCAGCGTGGCCGACACAGGCTTCACCAACATGATTCAGACCGTGCGTGGCACTTCCGGCGACGTCGTGGTCGACACCGAGGTGAACATGGTTCTCGTATACGCCGCCGCCAGCAAGACCGACGACATCAAAGCCATCCTGCCCGCTTTCGATGTTCCGCCGCCCCAGGTTATGGTCGAGGTCACGGTCTACGAGATCTTTGTCGACAACGAGTCGAAGCTTGGCCTCGACTACGTGTCGTGGAAGAACGGGCCGGGCCGGAACTTGTTCGCGACGGGGCTGTTCTACGAGCGCGAGAAGATTTTGTCGCAGGACGGCGTGAACGCGCTGATCAACACGGGGACGGGCGGCACGTACGGGCTTCCCGGCCACCAGTTCCGGTCGAAAGGGGCCAACATCGTCGCGTTTCTCGACGTGCCCAGCGCCTTCCTTGACTACCTGGTGGTGAAGGACAAGGCCCGGGTGATGACCTCGGCCAAGATCGCCGCACGGAACCTGATCGCGTCGAGCCTTTCCGCGGGCGATACGATCCTGTACTACAAGACGCAGGTGGGCACGGCCACGAACGCCGGCATCCGCCCGGAGGGCGTTCCGGCCGATCCCACAGGCGCCAGCTCGGCCCTGCCCGACAACCGCACCGTGGTCGGGACGCAGACGACGCGGCTCCTGGGAGCGAAGTCGGGCGTCACGCTCCAGGTTACCCCGACGATCAGCGAGAACGAAATGAACCTGCGTATTGTGACGAGCGTGGTCAGCCACACGGGCTTCGATGACAAGGGAACTCCGTTGCTCGTGAGCCGGACGAGCGACACCGAAGTCCGCGCACGCGACGGACAGGAGATCATCCTGGGCGGCTACGCCCGCGAGTCGTTCGTCCAGCGGGCCGACAAGATGCCCGTTCTCGGCTCGCTGCCCCTGATCGGTTACCTGTTCGGCGGGGATGCGAACACGACACGGCGCACCCAGGTCATAACCGTCCTGACGCCGCACGTCATCACAGACTTCTCCGCAATGGAGTACAAAGGGACGAAGATCGACGCCGCGCTCATCCAGAGCCGCGCGGGCCGCAAGGCCCCGGTCGAAGTGCCCAAGACCGAGGTGGGATTCGACCAGTGGCTTTTGGACTCTGAACGATAACTTCGAAGGAAGAGGAGGATCACGGCAATGAGCATGAAGGTATTCAACATACTGGTTCTGAGCGGCGTTCTCGGCCTGGCCCTGGCGGCGGCCGCGCACGCCGACGGGACACACGAGTGGACGGGCATTCAGAACAAGACAGCGCCGCCGAGCCCGACGGGCGGCAGTTCGCAGCCGGGCGGCATAAGCAACGTCGACGACTACACGCAACAGGAGGACCGTGTCAACATCGACGGCGGCGCCGACGCGCTCGTCAAGGTGCTCCGCGTGAATCAGAAGAACCTGGTGAACGACTACGTCGTCCGCATGTTCCCGTTTCAGAACGCGACCCCGATGGAAATCCGCCAGGTGTTCCGCGAGATAGTGGCCATTGAAGGAGGCCGGTCCGAGATCGTCCTTGACCCGGAGAAGAAACAGAACTATCTCTGGGTCGTCGCTCCCAAGTTCCAGATCCCTTACATCGAGGCGGCGTTGAAAGAACTGGATGAGCCATGGCTCAAGGATAACATCGACGGCTCGCAGAAGGCATATTACCGGGCCAAGTTCCGCTCGATCGGAAACATCGCCGCTGTAGCGAAGATTCCGATGAGTGCGGCGATCGGTATGCCGGACGACAACCTGATCGTCCTGGACGAAGTCAACAACTCGGCCCTGATAGGCGGCGAGCCCTACCGGGTGGGCTCGTTTCTGAAGCGGGCGCCCGAGGTGGATCAGCCGGTCCCGCAGATACTGCTCGAGGCGACAGTGTACGAGGTGGAGGTGAGCAAGGAGACACGGCTGGGCCTGGACTACATCGCGTGGAAGAACGGCCCGGGCCGGAACCTGTTCGAGTTCATCTTCTGGGGCGCGGCCTTCACGCAGGACTCGAAGAACCAGACGAGCATCTTCGACCCGTTTGTTCCCGCCAGAACCACGACGACCGGCACGACCAACGGCCACTCAAGCGGCTGGTACATGAGTGCGAACTACGCCGCCACCGCCGCATACCTTGACTTCCTCGAAGGCTCCGGCCGCGCACGCCTTCTCACCAGAGGCAAGATCTTGGTCAAGAACGCGCAGTCTGGCACATTCTCCGCGACGGACCAGGTGCTGTACTTCGCAACGACGCCGGACGAGACGAACACCCCGGCGAGCGGCATCGTGCCCAGCACGGTCTCGTTCGGCGACCCGCCGACCTGCACGACGATTCCGATCTGGAACCGCGAACTGGACAAAGATCAGAAGATCGAGATCGGTTTCTCAATGACCGTCACGCCGTACATCGGCGAAAAGACGACGCAACTCGGGATTGTGCTGTCGGCCAGCGACATCGTCGGCCAGACCCCGAGCGGCGCGCCGCAGGTGCGGACGAACTGCCTCACCACGACGGTGCTCGTCCAGGACGGCCAGCAGATCTGCGTCGGCGGCCTCCGGCGAACCGAGGACGTGAAGAACACGCAGAAGATGCCCATCCTCGGCTCGATCCCGGTCCTTGGCTTCTTCTTCGGGCACGAAGCGACCGTGAAGCGCGAGACCGAGATGATCGTGGTCCTCACCCCGAAAATCCGGCTCGGCACCGAGGCGGACCTGGAGATGGCGAATGACCAGGACAAGCTCATCCGCGAGCAAGTCGAACGCCGCGTGAAGCTGACGCTGACGAAGACGGAGTTCGGCTTCGACCAGTGGCTCCTGGGCAGCGACCGCTGAGGAGCGCTCCGCCGCATCAGTGCGTGCCGGACGGCCGTGACATGAACGAGGGGACGGGGGTTCCTGGAACTCCCGTCCCCTCGCCTTGTTATCTGTTCGGGCCGTGCAAGCACGCCCGGTTCAGCCGCGAGCCCCTACTTTCCCGGCTGCTGCAGCAAGACCACGTCGCCCTTGGTCAGGCCTTCGAGGATCTCGATCCTGTCCCCGGCCTGCCGTCCCACTTTCACGGTGCGCTTGACCGGCTTGGCGCCCGGCGCCTGAACGTACACGTAGCGGGCCTCTTCGTCCGCAGGTTCGCCGAAGACGGCGCCCGCGGGAACCGCAATCGCGTCCTTCTTCTCGTACACACGCAGTTTCACCTGGCAGGTCATGCCTGGCAGGAGGGGCTTCGTGTCGCCTGGGACTGAGATTTCCATCGCGTACGGCTCGGGCCCGGCCGCGAGGATGGCCAGCGATTCGACCTTGCCCTTCAGCTTGCGGTCGGGGTAGCCCGTCGGGATCACCTCGGCGGCAATGTCCTTTTGCAGGTCGTGGAGATCCTTTTCCTGCACGGGCGCACGAACGGCAAGCGGAGCGGCGGCCACAACGGTCATAAGGACTTCCTGCGGGGCGAACTGGCCGCCCGGAACGAGCTTGTTCGCGGCGTCGGCCGCGGTCGCCCACTGCCCGCGGACGCACCGGCCATAATACACGATCCCGTCCGCCGGGGACGTGATGACCGCTGCCTCGCGATCGGCCCGGAGATCCGACAGCGCTTTCGCGACGGCCGAACGGTCGTGTTCCGCCTTCTTCACTTCCGCGCGCTTCCGCTCGAGGGCCGCGGGCATCAGGGCCTCGGCCTGGGCCAGGCCGTTCTCCGCGTCGAGAACCTTCTTCTTCTGCTCCTCGAGATCGCGGGCCACTCCGATCCTTTCCTGCCAGGGGTACTGGAACTTCGTCCGCTTCTCGTAGTCAAGGAGCGCCCGATCCAACTGATGCTGCTCCCGCCTGAGCACCAGTTTCTCGGTCGTCTCGACCAGGTCGTCCGCCTCGTACATCCGCTTCAGTTCCGCGAGTTCCGTTTTCATCCCCTCGATCCAGATGTCCGTGCCCTCCTTCTCGAGCTTCAAGCTGCGGTCCTGGTAAGGCACGCTGGCCTTCATGTAGTAGTCGAAGTCTTCGTCCGCGACCCTCTTCGTCCGGCGGGCCCAGGCCAGGAGCTCAGGCGCCGTCTTCTCCAGCAGCCGCAACTCCTCCTTCGCCTGCTTCGCGGCTGCGTCCGCGACCGCCTGGCTTGCTTCCAGCCCCTCGATCTTCTTGTCCAGTTCGCTCACGTCCAGCTTGACCAGCGGATCGCCCTTCTTCACCACGCTGCCGGCGCTCGCCGCCCAGGCCACCTTCATCGCGGCGCCGGACTTGGCCGGGCATGCGACCTCCGCCGTCTTCACCGCCTGGAACACGCCGGTGGACGTGATCTCGACCTTGAACAAGCCGAGCCCGACCGTGTATGTCGCGGTCTCCGCCGGCTTCGCCTCGGCCGTCCCCGCCTCGGCGGCCAAGACCGGCGACCCCAACAGGGCCAGCAATACGACCACTCCTGCACACTTCAGATTCATCATGGCTGCTCCTCGCTAACAGGCCGGATCACGGCGAACAGTGCGGCACCGGCGCCGCGCCAGGCATTCCTTTCCCGAGAGGCGGGGTTCCTGTTCGCGTCTCCCAACTATAGCACCGCCGCAACACGACCGACAAACCTTTTTTGAATGTCCCTTCGTGGGACGAAGCGACCGGCCGCACACGGCGGCCCGCAGTTTGCCCCTACACTCCGTCCGTCAGTCCAGGACACACAACGGGATTATATCTGCCGGCCCCGCCGGCGCAAAGCAAGAGGCGTTTGGGTCAAATGCCGCATGAGCTTGCTCAGCGTCGTCGCATAACCCACACAGATGGAGAACGTCACCGCCCAGTACAGCCTCCACACGTACTGGCACAGCACCAGCAGAACGCACAGCAAGAACAGGCCGACGATTACCTCCCGGATGCCCGCGTCTTCATCGGACACGTAGGTGTCGTCCACCTTGCCAACGTCGCTCAGGAGCATCAGCATCACGCCCGCTATGACGTTCCAGATTGGAAACACGATCAGCCAGCCCTGCGACTCCCGCAAGATGTGAACCCCCGCCGCGACGCCGCTCGCATAACTCACCACGACTCCGAAGAATAACATCACCCACTTCTCCGGCTCCGTCTTCTCCCTTGTCGTGAACACGTGACAGATCGAGTACACCATGCCGGTGACAAACACCACCAGCAGACCCAAGAGAGCCCAGACCCTATAACCCGTGAAGAGGTGCGTGGACCACTCGTGCCGAAGCTGCCCGTCTGTGAAGAACAGGGCCAGGAACGCCACGCTCATCAGGAAAAGCGACAGCTCGTCGAAGCCCGGCATGAAGTACCAGAGACAGCCGCGGTGCTCTTCTTCCGCCGCCTCGCCGCCGCCCAGGCCGGCCAGTCCCGTGTTCTCGCCGTCAGACATCCGCGCATCTTCCTCCCGCAAGCGCACCTCACCGGAATCATCGCGGCATTATACGAAACTGCGCAGACGAGCGGAACATATCATCATTCAGACAGAGGTAAGTCCAAATCCCTGAGGTGGGCCATCGCATCGGACTTCTGTGGCCGAGGCCGATGACCTCGGCCGCACAACCGGGACATCGCGGGGGCGTGCGGGCGATCAACTGGAAGAACGCAGTGCCACCCGCTCGACGGACCGGGCCTTGCCGCTGGACGGGTCGGCCTTGATGAGGACTCCGCAGAGGCGCGCGTCCCCGGTCGCCACGTCGAACGGCGCGTACATCCCCGTGAGGAACCGGTGCAG
>CAYXNI010000123.1:0-7099 GCA_964466285.1 uncultured Planctomycetota bacterium
CGCACTAAATGCGAACCTGAAGGCCCTGCCCCAACCCCGTCAGCTTTCCGCCAAGGCGTTCGCCTTGACGTTCAGCGACATCACCCGCTGCTTACGCCAGTCGAGGACGGCGGCGATGGGGCTGAGGTGCTGCTCCTGGATGGGATCGCGGCCACCCTCGGGGGCTCTTTTTTTAGGTGAGCGGAGGGAGGGACTGGGGCGCAGCGGGTACAGTCCTCGCCCGGGCCCTTCGGGCAGGGGCTAGAAGCCTGATGTGGCGAATAAGAACGTTTCTCTGGACAGGTTCTGGACGGTGTATACTTCGCGCTACACGGTTCGGGGTTCATCGCAACCGCATCGCATGCCGCACATCAGAAAGCCATGAAATGGTAGGGCAAGAGCTATCGAATGAAGGACCGCATCGAACCGCGAATCCCCCCGCCCGCCACCCCCAGCGCTTTTCAAACCGGCTGATTCAGGCGCTTTTCAGACCGGCGCTGATACCCGGCACATTTGCTTGACTCTCCCCCGCCACAAGCCTAGAATCCCACTCATCCTGAAGGGGACATTACTGAGAGGGCACTGGAATGAGCAAGATCGAGACCGTGATGAAGTCCGAGATCGTGCGTCTGACCAAGAAGGAACTCCGTGCCGTCTGTGGTCCGCTGGCTCGTGATGTCCGGCGGCTGAAGAGAACCGTGTCCGGTCTGAGCCGCACGGTCGCGTCGCTCAACAGGATCGGCCAGGAATGGGCGGCGAAGATGAACGCCGAGAAGGTCAAGCTCCAGGCCCCCGAGAAAGAGGTCAAGGCATCCCGTTTCTCGCCCAGGCTCACCCGCACGCTCCGAAAGAAGCTCGGACTTTCCCAGGGGCAACTCGCCCTGCTGCTCGGTGTCACGTCGCCGGCTGTGGGATTCTGGGAGCAGGGGAAATCACGGCCGTCCGGGGAAAAGAGGGCGGCTATCGTGGCGTTGAGGAAGCTGGGGAAGCGAGAGGTCCGGCAGATACTGGAGCAGAAGAAGGCGGAGATGCCGAAGAAGGAGCGGAAGGCGGCGAAGAAACGGGGCAAGAAGACGACGAGGAAGACACGGCGGAAGACAAGATGATGGGGGATGGGGAGTCGAGCACGTAGAACCAGGTGTGTGAAAAGTATCGGCCAAAGCGTCGAGTCGGGGTTGGTTCTCCGGAGACAGTCACGGTCGCTTTGAACGGGATGGAGGCTCGGTGAGCAACGCATGGAAAGGAGCCCTTTGGTCAGCCTTCGTGTTCCCAGGCGTGGGCCAGATTGTTCTCAAGCACTACCGGCGAGGCATTGTTCTGCTCTTGGTGTGTTCGGCCGGTTTGCTTGCGTTCGTGACGGAAGCGATGCGGCAAGCCACTGCCATCGTCGACAAGATGCTGTCGGAAGGCGGGAACATTGATGAGAAAGCGATCGAGAAAGCATCCGGTTCGGAGAGCCTGCCGCTCCATCTCCTGGGCTGGTTGATGATCGGATGTTGGATCTTTGGGATCGTTGACGCCTACAGAATCGGAAGGAAGAAGGACATCGAAGCCCGTTTGACAAGTCAGGGTTCGAGCGGAAGCACTCTTTATTCGTAGCACCGACTGTCAATCGTCTCGTGGCTTCTTACACTCCCGACTTGGGGAGTCGCCTGGTACGATCCCGTTCAACTTCGTACTCAACAAGTTCATCCGGAGTCATTCGGGCGATCAACGCTTGCCTGTCGGCATCGAGCTGCCGGCGGATGGCCTCACTGTACGGGTCCCCAGCATCCCGCGTGGCCGCGACGGCACGCAGGTTCCGATCCAGTTCAACTGCCTGTAACATTCGATCCGCCATAGAAAGGAATGCGATGCCTTGACGGCGGGCAGCGAAAAGAGTAGCGTGCCTTCGGCCTGAACCAGGAGCGGAGCGTCTATGCGGAAGGGCCTTCCATTGTTTCATTACCTTGACGACGTACAAGCCAGCATCTGTATGAATCATTGGCTGGTTTGCGAAATCGAAACGCTGAAACCTCGACTCATTGTCGCCTTTGGTGAGGAAGTCTATCAATTGCTTCGCTCACTGGTGGTCAATCCTGCGCCGCCGCCCGCGAAGTTGTCGGCAAAGGCGGACAAATCGATCCTAAGCTACTCGTGGCAAGTTCTTAGGGAATGGAGGCGTCACTACTGTCTTTTCCGGAATGCCTTGTGCGAGTATCGATTATGGCGATCATCTAAGAACTTCCTGCTACCAGCTTAGGAGGTACGGAGATATGGCGATGGAACAAATCAAGCGGGTGAAAGGGGTCTTCAACGAACCGCCCGGGAATTTCCCAACCGGCGCGACCACTGGCGGCGCCGTGATCGGAAACGGTGATCTGCTGGTGGCAGTAGGCGGGACGCCCGACAACCTTGCGTTTCGGCTTTCGAAACTCGACTTTTGGCAGGCCCGGGAGGAGGCGGGAAAGGGGGGCGGAGCCAAGGCAATCGGAATGCTCACGCTGAGCACACCCGCACTTAGCGGCGCATCATACCGGCTCGAACAGAGTATCCACGATGCAACCATCCGCGGCCAGTTCGAAAAAGATGGCGCGGCTCTGTCTGTGACGGCTTGGACGCCACGTGGTGAAAACGCGCTGGTGGTGGAGTTGCAAGCAACTGGGCGAGAGGGGATCACGATCCATCCCGTGTTTGAGATCCAGGACGGTAATGAGTCCGTGATCGAAAGCGGAAGGGATGGCGGGATTGACTGGTATGAACGGCGATTCGAACAGGAACACCTTCTGTGGAAAACCGGCGTCACGGTCGCGATGCGCGCCGTGGACGGGGAGCCGATCAGGCTTGAACCCGGCCGAAAGCATACCCTCGTCCTTGCCGTCGTGACCAACCACGACACGACGGACCATCGCGCACGCGCCGTGGCGATGGCGCAAGCGCTGGATGACACACGCTTGGCCGAAGCGCGAGGCCGGCATCTGGATTGGTGGAGAGCACTGTGGCAGAAATGCGCCAAGGTCGAAATCGGCGATGCATATCTTGAGGACCGATACTACGGGTCGCATTATATCATTGCCTCATGTTGCGGAAACAGGTTGTTCCCCCCGGGCCTGTTCGCCTGGATCACGAACGACTACCCAGGCTGGGGCAGCGACTATCACACCAACTACAATTACGAGGCGCCATGGTGGGGCGTGCTAACCTCGAACCTCGTTGAACTGACAGAGCCGTATGACCAGGCCATTATGGACTATCTGCCCAGGATGCAGGCGTATGCGAAACGATTTCTCAATGTCGGAGGCGCTTACTGCAACGTCGGCTTTGGACCTAAGGGACTGCATGTCGACCGGTCCTCGACGCCATATGACGACGGGTTTAACTTTCTCGGACAGAAATCCAACGCATCATTCCTCGCCGTCAACATGATCATGAAGTACTACCTTACACAGGATCTGGAGTATGCCCGGCGATACGCGTACCCGTACCTTGTTGAAGTCATGAACTTCTGGGAGGACTATCTCTCCTTCGAAGACGGTCGCTACGTGACGCGCAACGATTGTGTTAATGAATGCGCGTTCTACGTCATGCTTTCGGAGGACAGTCTCGAATTCCAAAGGGCCAAGGACAAGAATCCCCCGCTTTCCCTGGCACTAATCCGGATGGCCTCCCGCGCCGCCATCGATATCAGCACAGCGCTGGGGGTTGATGAGCGCCGGCGCGGGAAATGGCAGCACATTCTGGAGCACATCAGCGATTTCCCGCTTGCCGAAAGAAACGGGAAGACGATGTTTGATGTCTGCGAGAATGGCGTAACCACGCTTGAAGAAGTCAACATGTGCTGCATCCAGCACATCTATCCGGCCAATGCCGTAAGCCTGTCATCTGATCCTGCTCTGGTTCGCGCGGGCGTGGACACCATTCTCTACAAGGACCTTTGGGAGAACCTAAACTCATTCAGCACGATCTTCGCCGCGGCCGCGCGCGTGGGTGTAGATCCGGGTCTGATCCTGCGACAAATGAAGAGGGTGACCGAGAAATACATTCAACCCAACTTCCTGTTCAACATGGGCGGCGGCGGGATTGAGAACAACTCCGGGATTCCGGACGGTCTGAACGAGATGTTGCTCCAAAGCCACGAAGGTTTTCTGCGCCTGTTTCCATGCTGGCCGAAGGACCGGCCTGCCCGTTTCGACGGCCTCCGCGCCTACGGCGCGTTCCTCGTGTCCGCCGAACTCGCGGGCGGCGAAGTGCGGTCTGCGCGCATTCTCAGCGAGAAAGGTCTCACCTGCACAGTGCAAAACCCGTGGCCGGGAAAAACAGTTCAGCTGTGCCGTGACGGCAGGCAGGCGGAAACTCTGCTCGGCGATCGGTTCCGTTTCGCGACTAAACCCCGGGAAACGGTCGCTCTCTCGCCCAACGCCTGACGATGCGCGGCTGCGCACATTGAGCTGGTGGGCTGGCCGGAGCGGGAGTAGTGCTCTTAAGCCGTGGGGGTTGGCGCGGTACGTCATCTTGACGCATGAAAGACGTCCTCCGCCCCGGTGACCTGCCGCGCCGCTGATTAGCGCTGATCCCGCTATTCCGTGGGAGGATGGACGCTCCGCATTGCCGCCCCACGAGCCGGTATCCTACTTTCGGGATGCCGTGTTCTTCACGGGGCTCGCTATGCTCAAGCGACTGTCGGCTAATGCGTTACGCTCGCGCACACAAGAGATTCCAGCGTTGTAGTGTTAAGGGTTTCCGTCGGCGCAACCACGGAATCGCTCGCAGGGTTGAGGATGATGTCCACGTGGTCCTGGCCGTTCGGAATGATCACCGCAGTGGTAGTGAGCTTGACGCCGTTGAACTCCTGGGCGGACCGTATGCCTGTTTCAGCCGGCGGGAGATGAAGGTCGAGCGCGTGAAACATCACTGGCCCTGCATGAGGTCGCGCGGGCCCCGAGCAGGCGTCAGCATGCGACGCATCCTGTGGAGATGACGCCAGAGGAGCGGGGTCTCGGCAGTATCGTAGCATTGACCGAACATCGTCTTATCAAGGCCTGAATCTTTGTCATTCGCTCGGATTGCCCTTTTTGTTTGGAATCCTTCGCGCTCTCCCTTGTTTGAATCAGTGCCACCCTTTCAGAGATCCGATGGAACCCGGATCGTCGCCGCGAATCAATCCGATGCGCCCCGTCGCCTTGCCCGGCAGGCTGTAGCACTCGATCAGGAAGTCGTCCAGGTAAAGTTCCGCCAGGACGCCCTTCAGCACCAGCCTGAACCGGGCCGGCTCGCCGAAGCGCATTTCGCGGTCCACTGTTTTCTCGGGCTTGAAGCCTGCGCCGTCGGCTCTCACGGGACCAAGCTCCGCGCGACCGTCGGAGTTGAACAGAATCGCCGTTCCGGTGCCTTTGCCGTGTTCCACGTAAAGGCCGCGCGGCGCGCCGAGCGGCTTGGGCAACTGTAACGTACTTTCCAGCACAAATCCAACCGCCGCGTCGAGGCCGCTGCCCAACATCGCGACAGGACCGGCAGCGCTGGCCGCGGGCGGGGTCACCGCCACAGCCTTGTGCTTGAGCGCCTCGTTCCCCGGCCACCAGGTCAACCGGAGGTTGCCTTCGGCGTCAAAGTTCGTCCCCTTGAGAAGCCCGGCGGAAACCTGCCCGTCGCGGGCGATGGAGTGATGGCAGACGAGCAAGCCGGATGGTGACTGGAAGAACCGCGTAAAGTACGTGTGTCCGCCCAGTACAACCTGGTTCCGGGTTAGCGCCGTGAACGGCCCCTGCGGCCTGTCGGCGACCAGGGTCACCATGCGCATATCCGAACCGTAGAGCATGACGTACCGGTCGCCAACCTTCTCGATAGCCCCAACCTCGCCGACGCCGACACCGTTGACTTTGGGCGGCTCCAGCGCCTTCCAGGTTATGCCATCCATAGACTCACCGAAGCCGAACTGCCCGCCGGTCTCTGGCTTCGGCGTCGCCGTCCAGTACCCGTAGAGGCCGCCCCCTGGGCGCGCGATTGTCCAGATGCAGTCCCAGCGGCCCTCCCGCTCGTACCAGCGCTCGTCCTGCACGAATTCGTGCTCGTCGCCCAGGCGCATCCAGTTCACGAGATCGGCGGATTCCGCGAAGTAAATCGTTTGCCGCCTCGTGGGTCCTTCGGAGGAGGAGAAATTCATCAGGAACCTGCCGTCTTTGTCGAAGCGGGGCGACTTCCACGTGGAGCCGGTGCCCATCCAGATGGAGGTGGGGCGCCTGCGAAGGATGGGGCCCCGTTCCGTCCAGTGAACGCCGTCAGGCGAGGTGGCCATCGAGATGTTGTCCCAGCTCTGCCCGGAGTTACACAGGGAGTAAAGGTAGTACGTTCCGTCGTGGTGGAACAGCCACACGTCCCACATATTGCCGGTCTCAGGACTCGTCGCTTTGTAAAACATGGTCTGGACCTTCGCTTCATGCTTGGATGAATTCACGCTCACGCTCATGTCTCCTTTCGATTGTGTGGAGGGCGCAGCAAAAGTGCGCGCGGCGGCCGGAAACCGCAGCGCCTCGCCCATAGTTCAGTTCCCTTATAGCCCGCCCAGCAGCGGGTGTCAATGCTCGCGAGCTGAATGGGGTTCGTTGCCAGTCAGGCAAACATGCCAATGCCCCGGCACTATTGACGTTCAGGTAACTAAAGGAAACACGAGCCTGAATAACAGAGATGCTTCGCGTCCGACTGCCGCAGTCGGCTCGCTCAGCATGACACGAAACGACCACAGTGGCTGAAGGCGGTCATTCTGAGCGTCAGCGAAGAATCTCTGCTGAAGAAGGGAGCGTTCCATTACTAACATGAACACCAATAAGAAATACCCCTACCTCAGGGAAACCGCTTGTATTTAGCGGCATGTTCCTGTAGAAGAAGGCGGCGCGGGGTGCCCGGTTGCCGGTTCTCTTGACAAGGAGGGACTGTCTGTGACCGAACATGCGCGCGAAGAGTGTGCTAGGGGCGACGCGGCGGCGATGATGCCGCTGAGGATGGCCGCAGCGGTTGCGCTCGTTCTGGCCTTCGGATTGGCCTGTGTGGGCGTGTGCGCGGGCGCGGAGGAGGTGGAGGCGCCGACGTTCATCCCCACTCCGAAGTCTGTGACGATGGAGAAGGGGGCCATGCCGCTGACGGCCGG
>CAYXNI010000124.1:0-7017 GCA_964466285.1 uncultured Planctomycetota bacterium
GCGTCTGCTCACCGCCTCGTCGGGCCTACCCTCTCCCAAGGGGCACACTACTGTGCTTGTCGCAGTATCGGCATGGGCGCAGCAAGATTTAGCCCGATTTCCGCAGTCAGGGGACTTGTGACGCTTTTTCCGGGGAGTCCGGCGCCGGATTGTGCCGCGAGAACCCCTGCAAGTCTTCCGTTGCCGTCAGTCGTGCAGCGACCGGTTGATCCTCAGGAGGCCGCTCGTCATATTCGCCAGGCCGCTGACCGCCTCGGTGTTCGATTGGATCGGTCTTCCCGGCCGCTGCCTGGACCCGAGCGGAACTCTCACCCCGCGCATAGGTCACAGGCCGCGACAGGTGCCGCACGCGCTGGCCGTCGAGCCACGCCGAACCTCGTTCAAGAATGTCGGACATTTTTTTGCACCAAGCCAAAACATGGGGTATACTTCAAGTGGCTTCTGCGGCCGAGCAACGCGCCTGCTTCGAGGCGCTTGCGTTTCGGAGAGTTTTGTGAGGCTCTGCCGCAGGAGCCTTTTTGTTTCTCACTGCTTCAGCCCCACCCACACCTGATTGTCCAGGCACGCCGAGCCGGACAGCGGGGTGGCGGCACGAGGTTCTGGATATCCGTCTTCAGTTCGTGCCGGAACCGCTGTCCGAAGCACCTCAGCGTGACGACCGGACAGAGAGACCCCCTGTTGGCCGCGAGCGATGTGGCGGCTCCTCCGGTCGCCGCCACATCGCCTGCCCACACGCCCTCCTCTCGCTCAGGGAGGCGGTACTATGTACCTGCGCTGTTCCGACACAAGCCGATCAGGCCCTTGACACGGCGGGGCATTCGGGGGATGATTTGCCTGACGACGGCTCCTCTTCGTTGAGCGTCGGTCCGGCGTAGAATCACCACAGATGCGGGGACATCTCAGATGAGTACACGTAACATCCTGATGGTTCTGTCACTGGTGTTGAGCATCTTGATCGGCCTGGTCATCGCCCGCAGCGGAGGCGAAAAGCGCGTTGCCGATGCGGGGCCTGGCATGCTCATCGGATTCTCGATGGACACGCTGAAGGAGGCCCGCTGGCAGGTGGACCGCGATATCTTCGTCCGCCGGTGCGAGGAACTCGGCGCGAAGGTCAACGTCCAATCCGCCAACAGCGACGACAGCCAGCAGATCAAGGACGTGCAGTCGCTCCTGACCGCCGGCGTGAAGGCCCTGGTCATCATCCCGCACGATGGCGTTGCGATGGCCAAGGCGGTGGAAATGGCAAACAGGGCCGGCGTGCCGGTGATCGCGTACGACCGCATCATCCGCAACTGCGACCTGGACCTTTACCTGTCCTTCGACAATATCCTTGTCGGCGAGCTGCAGGCGAAATACCTCATCGACCACCTGCCGACGCCGGGAAAGGGCGCCATTGTTCGCATTTACGGCGCCCCGACAGACAACAACGCGAGGCTGTTCAAGCAGGGGCAGGACAACATCCTCAAGCCATACGTGGACCGCAATGACATCCAGGTCGTGCATGAGGACTGGGCCGAGGACTGGAAGCCCGAGGGCGCCAAGAAGATCGTCAACGCCGCGATCACCAAGGGAGTCAAGTTCGACGCGATCCTCGCCAGCAACGACGGCACCGCCGGCGGCGCTATTCAGGCGCTCATCGAAGAGGGCCTGGCCGGCAAGATACTGGTCACCGGCCAGGACGCCGAACTGGCGGCTTGCCAGCGGATCGTCGCCGGCACACAGGCGATGACGGTGTATAAGCCCATCAAGAGCCTGGCCACCACCGCCGCCGACGTGGCGGTGAAGATGGTCCGCGGCCGGCCGGTGCTGGCCCGACAAACGGTCAACAACGGCAAGGCCGACGTCCCGGCCGTGCTGTGCGAGATCGTGGCCGTCACACGCGACAACATGATCGACACCGTCGTGAAGGACGGGTTCCGCGGCTACGACGACGCGTACCGCGGCATTCCCGAGAACCAGCGTCCGCCCCGGCCATGAGGAACCCCGATGGGACACGCGGCATCCCTGCTTGAAGCCCGGGGCGTGGTGAAGCGGTTCCCCGGTGTCGTTGCGCTCAAGGACGTCAGTTTTGATCTGCACGCCGGCGAGATCCACGCGCTCTGCGGCGAGAACGGGGCCGGCAAAAGCACGCTCATCAAGGTGCTCTCCGGCATTCACCCGGCGGGCAGCTACGAGGGACAGATTCTCCTTGACGGCCGGCCGCTGCAACTGCGGCACATCGCCGATGCGGAAGCGGCGGGTCTGGCGGTCATCCACCAGGAACTCGCCGTTGTGCCGGAACTGTCGGTCGCAGAGAACATCTTCCTGGGCCGGGAGCCGACGCGCCACGGCCTGATCGACTGGCCGTCCGTACAGGACCAGGCCCGCCGGCTGCTCGCGCAGTTCGCGGTGCCCATCGCTCCTGATGCCCGCGTCAAAGACCTGGGTGTCGGCCACCAGCAGCTTGTCGAGATCGTGAAAGCGCTGTCGAAGCGGTCTCGCATCCTTATCCTTGACGAACCCACGGCCGCGCTGCCGGAGCATGAAGTGCAGGTGTTGCTCGACATCCTGCGGGGCTTGCGCCACGCCGGCGTGAGCTGCATCTACATCTCGCACCGGCTGGACGAAGTTTTCGATCTGGCCGATCGCATCACCGTGCTGCGGGACGGGCAGAGCGTGACGACGCTCGATGCGGCAAAGACAAGCAAGGCCGAGGTGATCCGCCACATGGTGGGACGCGAGATCACCGACCTGTTCCCGCGGCGGCAGGCGCGCGTCGGGGCGCCACGGCTCAAGGCGAGCGGCCTGACCGTTCGGGCCGGCGACGGCCGCCTGGCGCTGCGGAACATCGAACTGGAGGTGCGTGAAGGCGAGGTTGTCGGCCTGGGCGGACTGATGGGGGCCGGCCGCACCGAACTGCTCATGCACCTGTTCGGCGCCTGGGGCCGGCGCGTGCATGGACAAGTCGAACTCAACGGCCGGCCTCTCGACCACCCCACCCCGCAGCGCGCCCTCCGGGCGGGCCTGGTGCTGGTGACCGAGAACCGCCGGCGCTACGGCCTCGTGCTCGACCAGTCCGTGAGCTTTAACCTGACCCTATCGTCGTTGCGGGAACTCTGCCGGGCCGGACTCATCGACCGCAGCCGAGAGGTGCAGGAGAGCCGGCGCCTGGTCGACGGCCTGCGCATCAAGACCGCGTCTCTGGAAACCCCCGCCCGCAAGCTGTCCGGTGGCAACCAACAGAAGGTCGTGCTCGGCAAAGCGATGCTCACGAAGCCGTCGGTGGTGTTTCTCGATGAGCCGACACGCGGCATTGACGTCGGGGCCAAAGTCGAGATCTACGAACTCGTCAACCGCCTCACCGAGGCCGGGCAGGCTGTGGTGCTGGTGTCCAGTGAACTCTCTGAACTCATGGCTATGAGTGATCGCATCGTCATGCTTCACGAAGGCGCGATCGGCGGCACGTTCCGGCGCGACGAGGCTACGCAGGAAAAGCTCATGGCCGCTGCAATGGGGCAGGAACTAAACTGAACTGGAGTGATGTCTCATGACCGACCATTCAGCCGCGGCATCCGCCGGCGCGCCCATGCCCGCCGCTTCCGGCGCCGGCGTCACGCTGGGCTTGCGCGACTTCTCGATGACACTGGCGCTCGTGGGCATCTGCGCGTTCTTCGCGTGGATGAATCCGGCGTTCCTGGGGCCGCGCAACTTGTCGAATCTGGCGGTCGAGCTGTCCATCACGGCCGTGCTGTCGCTGGGGATGCTGCTCATCATCGTGCCGGGGCACATCGACCTGTCGATCGGCAGCGGCGTCGGACTCTTCGGCGGCCTGGTGGCGGTGCTGATCTTCAACCACAACTGGCCGGCGCCCGCTGCGATGCTGCTGGCGGCGGTGCTGGCGGTGGCCGTCTGGCTGGGCATGGGCGCACTCATCGTCCGGCAGAACATCGCCGCGTTCATCATCACCCTTGCGGGACTGCTCGTGTTCAAGGGCCTGCACTGGCTGGTCATCCGGAACTCGACCGTCCCGGTGCAAGTCGGCGGCGCGTCGAATCTCGTGTCCATGCTCACGACGTGGTTCCTGCCGCCGATGCTGGGCTACGGGTTGGTGGCGGCCATCCTGGGGGCGATGATCGCCCTCACTCTCGCCTCACGGCGGCGGCGCAGGAGCTTCGGCTTCGCGGTCGAGCCGGGCGAGGTCACGTTCGCAAAGCTGTTCATCGCCGGACAGATGCTCGTGCTGTTCACGTTCGTGTGCAACGAGTTCCGCGGCATCCCGCTGTCCGTCGTGATTCTCGGGGCTACGGTGGTGGCCGTCTGGGTGCTCACGCAACACACACGCTTCGGCCGGTATCTGTACGCCATCGGCGGCAACCAGGAGGCTGCGGTCATTTCCGGCATCCCGGTCAACCGAACCGTCATAATCGCCTTCGGCATCATGGGCCTGCTCGTCGCGCTGGGCGGATTTATGCAGACCGCCTACGCCGGGGCGTCGACGACAACAATCGGCCAACTGCTCGAACTCGACGCCATCGCCGCCTGCGTCATCGGAGGCACGAGCCTCAAGGGCGGACGCGGCACGGTGCTCGGCGTGTTGTTCGGCTCGCTCATCATGGCCAGCCTGCTCAATGGGATGACGCTGCTGGCCGTGGCGCCGGAGACGAAGCTCATCGCTCGCGGCGCGGTGCTCGCATTGGCAGTGTGGATGGACGTGAAGCTGACAGGCCGGAGTAGCTGACCGTCCATTCATTGTTATCCCGGGAGGACGCTCTCACGAAGAGCGCCGGCATGCGGTTGGCTGCGATGGTTGGCCTTTGGGTTGCTCAAGTCATCTGTTTCGCTGAAGGCGTTGCGGCTGACAAGATCAACCCCCTCCCGCATAGAAGGAATTGACGGGCAACTGTTCTACTCGGTCAAGGCTGCCGCTCATCTCAGCGCAAAAGAATGAACGCCCGCTCCGTGGGTTGAGGCCCTTGTCCGATCTCGGGTGGATCGAGAAAACAAGACTGCACAACCATGAGGTCGAGTATATTGTCGCTAGGCGTCCGGGCCGCCGGCCTGGTCGTCGAGCGCTTTGTAGTCGAACTGCACGCTGTAGAGCTTGTTGTAGAGTGCGTTGCGGTGCATCAGCTCATTGTGAGGGCCGATATCCAGGATCCGGCCGCGCTCGAGCACTGCGATCTTGTCGGCTCCGATGATGGTTGTGAGACGGTGGGCGATCACGAGCGTCGTCCGGCCGAGCATCAACCGGGCGAGCGATTCCTGGATGAGGCGCTCGGACTCGGTATCGACGCTGGAGGTGGGCTCGTCGAGAATGAGGATGGGTGCGTCCTTGATGAGCGCGCGGGCGATGGCGATGCGCTGCTTCTGGCCCTCGGACAGCCGGACGCCCCGCTCGCCGACGCGCGTCTCGTAGCCTTCGGGCAGCCGCTGCGCGAACTCGTCGACGTGCGCCGCCTTGGCCGCGGCGAGGATCTCTTCCTCGCTCGCGTCGGGCCGGCCGTAGGCGATGTTCTCGCGCACCGTCCCGCTGAAGAGGAACACGTCCTGCGAGACCATCGCGATCTGGTCGCGAAGGCTGCCGCCTCTGACGCGGCGCACGTCGTGGCCGTCGACAAGGACCGTGCCGCCCGTCACCTCGTAAAAGCGCGGGATGAGTTGGACGACCGTCGTCTTGCCGGCGCCGCTCGGGCCGACGATGGCCATCACCTCGCCCGGCCGGACGGTGAACGAGATGTTGTGGAGCACGGGCACATTGTCATAGGAGAACGACACGTCACGGAACTCGACCTCGCCTCTCAGGCGGGGCAAGTCCACGGCGTCCGGTGCGTCGCCGATGTCTGGCTTCGTGTCGAGCAGGTCGAACACCCGCTCCGCAGAGACGGCCGCCCGCTGGATAGACTGGTTCGCCCGTACGAGCCCGTTGACGGGCCCGTAGAGCATGCCGGTGTATGCGAGGAACGCAAAGAGGTCGCCGACCTTCATCGTCTTGTCGAACACGAGGTAGCCGCCGTACCCGAGCACGAGCGCCGTGCCCAGCGCGGTCAGAATCGAGATGGCCTGCCCGAACGCGGCCATCATCGACGTCGCCTGCATGCTCAGGTGGTAGGTCTCGTCGGTGTGCTCCTTGAAATCCGAGACGGCGGCGTCCTCCTTCGCGAACGCCTTCACAACGCGGGTGCCCGTGATGTTCTCGTGCGCGGCCACGCTGATGTCGGCCATCTTCTCCCGCATCTTCCGCCACACCTGCCGCGCACGAAGGTTGAAGAAGTACGTCGCGACGCCCATCACCGGGACCACGGTGAGGGCAAGGAGCGCGAGCCGCCGGTTGAGATAGAAGACCAGGCCGATCAGCCACATGAACATCGCCACGTCGCGCAGGACCCCCAGGAACCCGCCGACGAGCCCCTCCTCCATCCGGTTGACGTCGTTGAGGAGCCGCGACATCAGTTCGCCCGTCTCGCGGTTGTCGTAGAACTTCAGAGACATCATCTGAAGGTGGCGGAAAACGCTGTTACGGAGGTCGCGGATAATGCCCTGCTCGGCGCGGCGGACCGACATCGTCTGCACGTACGAAATGGCCGCACTTACAATATAAAGCCCGAGGAACACCCCACCCAGCCCCACGAAGTACCAGGCCGTGCCAACCTTGCCGTCGACGGCGGCGTTGATGCCCGTCCGGATGACCCACGGCGGAGCGACCTGGATGAAGCTGGCCGCGACGAGCAGCCCGAGCGAAACGACAAGAAGCCGGGCATACGGCTTCATGTACCTGACGAACCGCCGGTACACCGCCCACGGCGACCGCGCCTTGGCGTTATCGTCGTCGCCGCGCCAGCGACTGTGCATCCCACCCATGTGCATCCCGCCCATGTGCATTCCCAGCAAGACACAAGATCAGCAACCGATTCCGCAGCGATTGTACGCGCTCGGGGAGCGGCAATCAAGCAAGGCCGGCTCGCCGCCCCATTACCCCCGTTACCGAGGCATTTGCGCTGCGGGCCCGCGCGAGGTTCGTACGCACAATCTGTAGGGGCG
>CAYXNI010000125.1:0-6987 GCA_964466285.1 uncultured Planctomycetota bacterium
GAAGGCACTTGAACTCGATGTGATTCTCGTGGGCGGCGAGCTCGCAGACGTAGGGGTACAGCGGGGCGTCGAGGAAGCAGGCGATCTGCGCGGGGACCTGGGCGGTGTCGCCGTCGGGCGATTGCATGCCGGCGAACACGGCGAAGTCGGGGCGGACGATTTCGCGGTTTGCCATCTGCCGAACCGCGCTGGCGAGCGTGTAGGCGGTGGCGAGGGTGTCGGCGCCGGCGAAGCGGCGGTCGGAGAGCAGGACGGCGCCGTCGGCTCCGTAGGCGATGGCTTCCTTGAGCATGGTCACGGCGCCGGGCGGGCCCATCGACAGCGCCACGATGCGGGTGCCGGGGCAGGAGGCCTTGACCTGGAGGGCCATCCGGAGGGCGACGCGGTCAAGCGGATTGAACGCCATTTCGAGGCGCGAGCGGATGAGTGTGCCGCGCTCGCGGTCCCACGCGTCGTCGGGGACGCGGTCGATGTCTGGGACGAACTTGGCCAGGACGATGATGTCCATCAGGCGAGCATCTCCGCGGGGACCATGTTGCCGAGGTTGAGGATGCGGTTCGGGTCGAGGGCCTTCTTCACGTTGGCGATGACCTGCAGGCCGCGGACGCCGTAGAGGGCCTGGAGGTACGGGACAGAGCGGCCGTTTTCGTCGAAGATGGTTTTCTTGCCGACGCCGTGCTCGGCGGAGATGGTTCCGCCGAGTGCGACGGCGGCGCGGGCGAGCTTGGTGTAGGCGAGTTTGGCGCGGTTGGCCTCGTGGGCGTTCTCGGGCAGGAAGTTGAGGTGGAGGTGGTCGTCGCCGATGTGTCCGAACATGAGGAATCGGACGCCGCTGTGAGCGGCCTCGCGCTCGTAGATGTCGATCATCTCGCGGAAGCGCTGGTGTGGGACGGCCATGTCGCTGCCGATCTTGCCGGCGCGGCGGCGGACGAACTGGTTGACGGCTTCGGGGAGTGCGTGGCGGAACAGGCGGACATCCTCGCGGCGGGAGCCGGGGATCGCCCAGTGGCTGACGGAGCGGTGTTCTTCGAGCGTCTCGCGGAGCCGGCTGACCATGTGGTTGACCGGGTAGGGATTGTGTTCCTTGAGTTCGCCGTATGGGAGTTCGAAGAGCACGGCCGCGGCGGCGCCGGCCGGGATGTCGGGGTATCTGCCGCGCATGAAGTCGAGGGAGCGGCGGTCGAAGTACTCGAGCGAGAGGAAGTCGAACGCGCCTCGTCCGGTCACGCCGGCGTCGACGAAATCGAGTGCGTCGGTCCGTGCGCCGAAGTATGCGACGACGGTGAGTGTCTTGTGGATGCGGCCGATGAGGGCGACCTCGACTTCGCGGATGATTCCCAGGATACCCTCGCAGCCGATGAAGAGGTCGACGGGGTCCATTCCGGATTTGAGGTACAGGCCGGCCGCGTTCTTGGTGTCCGGCATCGTGTAGTCGGCAAGTGAGGGGATGGGGACGACGACTGCACGGTTTCCGGCATCGAACCGGAGGACGCCCGGCACGCGCGGCTGGTGTTCGGCGCGCCGGAGGTCGGCGACTTCGCCGGTGGGCAGGACGACGCGCAGGCGCCGGACCCAGGCCCGCGTGGGGCCGTAGTGGAACGAGCGGGCGCCGGAGGCGTTGGTGGCGACCGTGCCGCCCATCATGGCGGACATTTCGGTCGGGTCGGGGGGATAGAGCAAGCCGAACCGCGCGAGGATGCGATCGAGCGCGGAGAGCGTGATCGCTGGGGGAACGATGGCGGTCTTTTCCGTGCGGTTGAGGAAGATGGCGAAGTCCGGGCCATTGGCGGCCTCGAAGCCCGGCTTGGGCGTGCCTTCGGGTGCGGTCATGCGCTCGACGGACAGGACGGCGCCGCCGTGGACAGGCACGCGGGAGCCGGTGATGCTGGTGCCGCCGGCGGAAATGGTGAGGGGGGTGTGCGATTGGTTGGCGGCGCGCACGACCTCGGCCAGTTCCGCCTCGTTGGCGGGCAGGAAGACCTGTGTCGCGCGGCCGTGAAAGGCTGCGGACTCGTCGGTCAGGTAGTTGCGAATCCGGTCTGGGTCGGTGATTCGCGCGACCGTCACATTCTGCATGGACGGGATCGTATCAGCTTGGGGCGGGACGTGTCAAGGAAAGGGGCGCGGGGTAAGCGTTCCAGAGATTGTGGTGGTTCTGGGGATGGATACGGGGCGGGTTTGCTGTAAGCACTTGACTTGGTGCGCGGGGTTTGTTAGGTTCGTTTTCAAGAGTTTCCCTTTTCCCTCCCGGCCGCGACCCGGCCGGAGCGACGCGGTGGTGGCGCGGGCAGTTCTGAGACGGAGGTGCCTTTTCCGATGAAGATGATCGAGGGCGGCATTAATTTCGATGACGTGTACCTGGTGCCCCGGAAATCGGAGGTGATGCCGTCGGAGGTGAGTACGCGGACGCGGCTGACGCGGACGATCGAGTTGAATATTCCGCTGTGCTCGGCTCCGATGGACACGGTGACGGAGTCGGCCCTGGCGATCGCGCTGGCCCAGGAAGGCGGGATGGGGATCATCCACCGGAACCTGACGGTCGAGCAGCAGGTGCGCGAGGTGGACACGGTAAAACGGTCGGCGAACGGGATCATTATCGACCCGGTGACGCTCTCGCCCGACGAATCCATCGCGCGGGCGATCGAGATCATGAACACGAACCGGATCTCGGGGCTTCCGATCATCGAGCATGGGAGGGTGGTGGGGATCCTCACGCGGCGCGACCTCAAGTTCCAGCCGGACACTTCGGTGCGGATCCGGGCGGTGATGACGAAGGAGAACCTTGTGACGGCGGCGTACGGGACGACGCTGAGCGAGGCGGAGGAGATTCTGCAGCGGAACAAGGTGGAGAAGCTGATACTGGTGGACGACGACTTCCACCTTCGCGGGCTGATCACGATCAAGGACATTGACAAGATCCAGCAGTTCCCGAACGCGTGCCGTGACGGCCGGGGCCGGCTGCGGGTTGGTGCGGCGGTGGGGCCGGCCGACGACGAGCGGGTGGAGCGGCTGATCGCGAAGGACGTGGACGTGATCTGCGTGGACACGGCGCACGGTCACACGAGGAACGTGATCGAGGCGGTGAAGCGGTTTAAGAAGAATTATGACATCGAGGTGGTGGCGGGGAACGTTGCGACGGCGGAAGGGGCGAAGGACCTGGTGGAGGCTGGGGCGGACGCGGTGAAGGTTGGGATCGGGCCGGGCTCGATCTGCACTACGCGTGTGGTGGCCGGGGTGGGTGTGCCGCAGGTGACGGCGATCATGAACGCAGCGTCCGGGGCGGGTGATGCGCCGATCATCGCGGACGGGGGGATTCGGTATTCGGGCGACATCATCAAGGCCTTGGCGGCGGGTGCGAGCTCGGTGATGCTTGGGAGCCTGTTCGCGGGGCTGACGGAAAGCGCGGGCGAAGTGATATATTATCAGGGCCGGAGCTTCAAGGTGTATCGGGGCATGGGGTCGCTTGGGGCGATGGTGAAGGGCGGCAAGGGCCGGTACGCCCAGGACGGGATCGACAAGCCGTCGAAGCTGGTGCCGGAGGGGGTGGAGGGGCGGGTGCCGCACCGTGGGCCGCTGGCGGATTTCGTGTATCAACTGGTCGGGGGGCTGCGGGGAGGGATGGGGTACATCGGTGCGAGGGCGATCGGCGAAATCCGGGAGCGGGCGGTTTTCATTCGCGTTTCGGCGGCGAGCGTCGCCGAGGGGCATCCGCACGACATTGTGATTACGCAGGAAGCTCCGAACTATCGGGTCGAGAATCATGGTGACCTGTCTTAGGTCGCGAGGAGTTACACCAATGGACGAGACTGGATGCGCGGCTGGCACTGTGGTGGAAGGGCCGTGGCGGTGCTGGGGCGAGAGTGACGTGGAGAAGATCTTCAAGCACTTCTTCTCGCAGAAGAACCTGTTTGGGACGATCCCGCATACTCCGTGGAGCCCGCCCACGGACGTTTACGAGACCGTGCACAGTTACGTGGTGAGGCTTGAGATTCCGGGGATCGGGGACATGAGCAAGGACGTGAACATCGAGCTCAACCACAACGTGCTGACGGTCCGCGGGTACCGGCGGGAAAAGTGCCCGGACACGAAGTTGGGCTTTCGTCAGATGGAGATTCATTTCGGGTATTTCGAGCGGGTGGTGACGCTGCCGCATTCGCTTGACCCTGAGGACCGGAAAGGCAACTACAACGAAGGATTCCTGAGCATCACCATCGGGAAGGCGACGCAGCGACACACGGCGAGGCGGCGGATTGACGTTCATTCCTGATCACTGACCGAGAAGAGCAAGATGGGCGAAGAGGAAAAAAGCGGCTCTCCTGAGGGTTCCAGCGCGGTGGTGGAGGATGCTGGGGAGGTCATCGTCGCCAGCCAGCCGGAGCTCCCGGCGGTGCTTCCGGTGCTTCCGACCGGGGGGAACGTCATTTTTCCGGGGATGATGGTGCCACTGGTGTTTTCCAGCGGGCGGTCCGTCCGGTGCATCGATGAGACGGTGGTGAAGGACCGGCTGGTGGTCCTGGCGGCGCAGAAAGACCCGGAGGACGAGGACCCGCCCCCTGAGGGCATCTATGACGTCGGGTGCGCTGCGGCGATCCTGAAGATGCTCAAGTTTCCGGACGGGACGACTCGGATCCTGGCGCAGGGCATCAGCCGAGCCAATTTGCTCGAATACATCGAGACCGAGCCGTGCTACAAGGCGAGGGTCCATGCCGGACGCGACACGGAGAAGAAGTCGCGGAAGCTGGACGCTTTGGTGGCGAGCGTGTCGAACGAGTTCCAGAAGCTCGTCGGCATGATGCCGAACGTGGCGGACGAGGTGAAGATCGCGGCGCTGAACATCAAGGAGCCGGGACGGCTGGCGGACTTCATCACCTCGAACCTGAACGTCAAGCCTTCGGAGAAGCAGGGGATTCTGTCGGAATTCGACGTGGAGGTGCGGCTGCATAAGGTCGTGGGGATGCTGTCCCGCGAGGTTCAGCTGCTAGAGTTGGGTTCGCGGATTCAGAGGGAAGTTCAGGACACGATGACCAAGGCGCAGCGTGAATACTACCTGCGGGAGCAGTTGAAGGCCATTCAGCAGGAGTTGGGGGAGGGCGATGATCGGGCGCGGGAGATCGAGGAGCTGCGGCAGCAGGTCAAGGACGCTCACATGAGCGAGGAGGCGGGGCGCGAGGCGGAGAAGGAGCTGGAACGCCTGGCGCGAATGTCACCGAACGCGGCGGAGTATACGGTCTCGCGGACGTACCTCGACTGGCTGATTTCGCTGCCGTGGGACAAGGCGAGCGAGGACGCCCTGGACGTGAAGGGCGCCGCCAAGGTGCTGGACGAGGACCACCACGACCTGGACAAGGTGAAGCAGCGGATTCTCGAGTATCTGGCGGTGCGGAAGCTGAAGCCTGACAGCAAGGGGCCGATCCTGTGCTTCGTGGGTCCGCCGGGTGTGGGGAAGACGAGCCTGGGCAAGTCGATCGCCAGGGCCCTTGGGCGGAAGTTCTACCGGCTGTCGCTGGGCGGAGTGCGGGACGAGGCCGAGATTCGCGGGCACCGCCGGACGTACGTGGGGGCGCTTCCGGGCCGGATCATCCAGGGCATCCGGAAGGTGGGCACGAACAATCCGCTGTTCATGCTGGACGAGGTCGACAAGCTGGGTGCGGACTTCCGCGGGGACCCGGCCAGCGCGCTGCTGGAAGTGCTCGACCCCGAACAGAACCACGCGTTCTCGGACCATTACCTGGAGGTGACGTTCGACCTCTCGCACGTGATGTTCATCACGACGGCCAACCTGCTCGATCCCATCCCGCCGGCGTTGAAGGACCGGATGGAGATCATCACGCTTCCGGGGTACACTTACGCGGACAAGCTGGCCATCGCCAGGAACTACCTGGTTCCCAAGCAGATCAACGAGAACGGGCTGTCGCTGAGCCGGATCCAGTTCACGGATTCCGCTCTTCAGAAGATCACCAGTGATTACACGCGGGAGGCTGGGGTTCGGAACCTGGAGCGGGAGGTTGGCACCATCTGCCGAAAGGTGGCCAAAGTGGTGGCAGAGGGCGACCGGAAGAAACGGATCATCAAAGCGGCCAACGTGGCGAAATACCTGGGTGCGATCAGGTTTTACTCGGAGGTTGCGGAGCGGGCGAATCAGCCGGGTGTGGCGACCGGGATGGCGTGGACGGCGGAGGGCGGCGAGATTCTGTTCGTGGAGTCCACTCGGATGACGGGCAACAAGGGCCTGATCCTGACGGGGCAACTCGGTGACGTGATGAAGGAATCGGCCCAGGCCGCGCTGAGCTATATCCGGACTCATGCGGAAGACCTCGGGATCGCCCCGAATTTCTTCGCGGACAGCGACATCCACATCCATGTGCCGGCCGGTGCGATTCCCAAGGATGGGCCTTCGGCCGGGATCACCATGGCCATCTCGCTGATCTCGCTTCTTGTGGGGAAGCCGACGCAGGCGCGCCTGGCGATGACTGGTGAGATTACCCTTCGCGGCCGCGTGATGCCGATCGGCGGCCTGAAAGAGAAGGTTCTGGCGGCGAACCGGGCGGGGATTCAGACGGTGATCTTCCCCGAGAAGAACGAGAAGGATCTGGAGGACATCCCGCGGGTGGTCCGCGAGCAGATCACGTTCGTGCCCGTCGAGACGATCGACGAGGCCGTGGAAGCGGCGTTCGGGAAGGGCTGCCTGAGGGGGGCTGTGCGGGAGCGCACTGGCAAGAGGGCGGCGAGGGCGCCTGGGAAAACGAAGGCGGCGGGTAAGAGCGCCCGGGGCGGGGCATAGTCAGGTAAGGGCCTCTAACATAACTTTGGTGGGGAAGGCATTCCTGCCTGCCCAACGGCGGACAAGAATGTCCGCCCCACCGTTTTGTCAGAGTTCCTAAGTCCCAAGCAGCAAGGCTCGGGCGAATCCCAAATCCGAACCGCGAAATCCGAAACAAATTCCAAGCTCGAATACTCCAAGTCTGAAACAGAGAACATCTCCTCGCT
>CAYXNI010000126.1:0-6921 GCA_964466285.1 uncultured Planctomycetota bacterium
TGGTCGAGGGGCTGAGCGTCACGTCGCGGTGATTCAAGCAGGATCGCGGTATTAGTGGGTCCCGCTCGCCGGGTCGCGCTCGACAAACGGGATCGTGAGATAGATGCCGAGTTCTTTGGCCAGTTCGCCGAATGCATTCGTCGAGGGCCCGGGCACAGGCTCGGACGCTTGGTCGGGGGCGATGCCGCGAAGCCCCTCGGAAAGCGGGCGGCTGCCGACCTGCCAGGTCGTCCAGAGGTCGTGGCTCATGTAGCCGGTGATCGCGGTCTCCGGAAGCACGACGATTCTCGCGCCCTGCCCTGCCGGGACGTGAAGCGCCGCTCGCCCGAGTCGGGTCGATCCGGCGTCTGGCGCGTGGTCATTGCTCTCGCTCCCAGATTTCCGCCGCCATCTGCTTCACCTTGCTGAGGGCGATCTTTCCGCTGGCCGTCACGGGAATCTCGTCGACCTCGTGGAACATCTCCCGCTTGGGGATCCACAGCCTCGGCAGCCCGGCTGCGCCTGCGGAGCAGGAGGCGCTCTCTTCGTTCAGCTTCCGCCACAGCTCGTCTATGCTGATGGGCAGCTTCGTGTGCAGCACGGCGAGCCGTTCGCCCTTCTGCTCGTCCGGCACCGACGTGACAACACAGGCCGTCTCGCCCGGCCCAGCGCCCAGAATCCTGCAGATCGCGTCCTCCACCGCCATGTGCGGCACCATCTCGCCGCCGACTTTGCTGAACCGCGACAGGCGGTCGGTGATCGTGATGAAGCCGTCCGCGTCGATGTGCGCGACGTCGCCCGTCCGGTACCATCCATCGTGAATGACCTCTGCGGTCTTCCCGGGGTCGTTCAGGTACCCCGTCATCACGCTGGGCCCCTTGATTTCGAGCATTCCCTCCTCACCGGCGGGCAGGGGCCGGCCTGTCTCGATGCCGACGACCCGCGCGGCCACGTTCGGGAGCGGCTGGCCGATCGTGCCCTCCTTCGTGCCCACCTGCGCGCCCTCGCCCGCCGGGACATCGGGCACGTTCACCGCGGCGACGGGCGACAGCTCGGTGCAGCCATAGCCCTCGAGCGGGCGGAGCCCGAACCTCTTCTCAAACTCGTCCGCGATCTCCTTCTTCATCTTCTCCGCGCCAACCACGACCGTCGTGAGCGACCGGAAGTCTTCGGGCTCGCATTTCCGGACATAGGCCCTGAGGAACGTCGGCGTGCTGATCAGGTGCGTGGCCCCGTGCTCGCGGACCAGCCTGCCGATGGTCCGAGCGTCGAGCGGGTTCGGATGATAGACTACCCGGAAATACCGCAGGATGGGCGCCCACAGCGTGGCCGTGTAGCCGAACGAGTGAAACAACGGCAACACTCCGCACATGCAGTCGTCGGGCTTGAACGACAGGATCTGGCAGAACCCCACGATGTTCGCGGCGAGGTTCCGGTGCGACAGGACGACGCCCTTCGGCCTTCCGGTCGTGCCGCTCGTGAAGATGACCGTGGCCGTGTCCTCCGGCCGGAGCCCGCGCCGGCTGTAGAGCCGCCTCAGCACCCAGGCAGGAAGCAGAAAACCGGCCAGCGCCGCCTGGACCTTGCGCCAGCGCGTGATCTGCGCGGCCACGTCCTCCAGCATCACCATTCCGGGCATCGGCTCGATACCGGCCTTCTCCAGGAACCGCCGCGAGGTGAGGATCGTCTTCATCCCGCACTGTTCGACTGCGGATTCGATCGCCTCACGCGACGCCGTGAAGTTGAGATTGACGGGGACCTTGCCAGCGAAGAGCGTGGCGAGGTTGGCCACGGCCGCCGGCACCGACGACGGCAGCATCAGGCCGACGTACTCCGGCGTGGCACGGGCATCCCTTCGGCTTCGCTCCCTTCGGGTCTGAGCCTCAGGGTCGAAGACAGGACAGGCCTGCCTGTGCGAGTCCGCGATCGCTTCGGCAGAGGCGCCTGCCGTGCCCCTGCTCGCGCGGGCGAGCCGCCGAATCCGCCGGCTCAACGCCATCGACGCGATAAGCAGCCGCCCGTACCGCATCTTCAACCCGCTCGAATCCGCCACGCACGGCTTAAGCCAGTTGATCTTGGCCGCGCGTATGAAGGCGTGATGTAGCAGGACCTGCGCGCCCTTGCGGAACCTGAACGCCTCGGCCCCCAGCTCGGCCACGGCCGTGCGAACCTCGTGGGCGGTCGACGCCGCCGGCATCGGCTTCCCGAGCGACACCGTGACCGGGTACGGCAGCGCACGCGGGAACTTCCAGAACACCCGCCCGCGCTCGAAGCTGAAGATGCTGCCCCACACGCGGTCGAGGTGCACGGGAATGACGGGAACGTTCGTGCCTTTGACAATGTGCTCCAGCCCCGGCCGGAAGCCGCGCAGGTTGCCCGTCCGCGTGACGCTCCCCTCGGCGAAGATACAGACCAGGTCGCCGTCCTCGACGAGCGCCCTGCGTGCCTCGCGGAGCGCCTCCGCGATCGCACGCGGACCGTCCTTGTACGAAATCGGGATCGCGCGCATCAGCCGCGCGCCCCAGTGCAGGAGCGGGTGGTCGTAGTACTCGCGGTACATCAGGAACCGCACGAACCGCTGGAAGCAGGCCATGACAAGCGCGGCGTCCACCATCGACACGTGGTTGCACACCAGCAGAGCCGGGCCTTCCTTCGGCACGTTCTCGATCCCCACGACGCGGAACCGGTAGACGGTGCGCGTGGCGAGCCAGACCACGAACCGGACGAGGAAATCCGGCAGCATGGTGCAGATGTACGCGGTCACGCCGATGGTGATGAGCCCGAACGCGGCGAAAATCGCCGCCGGATTCAGCTTGAGCGTGTCGGACAACACGTAGACCCCGGCCGCGCCCGCCAGGATGCCGGTGAACGTGATGAAGTTGAGGACGCCGATGTTGTCGCCCTTGGCGTTCTTCGGACTGCGCTGCTGGATGTATGCGTTAAGCGGGACGAAGTAGAAGCCTAAGAAGACGCCGAGCAGAAGCAGGTTGCCGCCCGTCAGCCACAGCCGCGTGCTCAGGCTCTCGGGCAGGCTGGTCAGGACGAAGGCCAGCGAGCCGAGGGTCATCCCGATTGCGCCGAACGGAACGAGGCCGAACTCGATGTGCCGGCCGGACAGTTTCCCCGCCAGCACGCTGCCGGCCGCAATCCCGATGCACAACAGCCCGATGAGGTTGCTGATGGTCTCGCCCCGCTCGACCTTCAGAATCTCCCAGCCGTAGGGCGTAAAGTTCTGAATGAACACGGCCCCGAACACCCACACGTACATGTTGGCGAGCATGGCCAGGAACAGCGGCTTGTCCTTCCGCACCCGGCGGATGCCGGCCCAGGAATCCGCGAGAAAATTCCATCGGGGCTTGCGCTGGATGCCGGCGGCCGGGACCTTGCCCACGAACAGGCTGGTGATCGTGCCCAGGACGGCAATACCGACCAGCACCAGAGCCGTGTTCTCAATCGGTCCCTGATACGTCCTCTGACCGTCCTGTGTCACCGCCTCGCCGAACAAGCTGATGAGCCACCCGCCCGTCAGCGTCCCCAGGATGATCCCCAGGTACGTCGTCATGTTGACGATCCCGTTTCCCTGGGACAGCTCTTCGTCATCGAGGATTTCGGGCAGGATGCCGTACTTGGCCGGGCTGAAGAACGTACTCTGGACGGCCATCAGGAAGAGAACGATGATGGGCGTGACCCGGTCTCCGGCCATCAGGGCGAAGAACGCCAGCCCCATAGCGCCGATTTCAGCGACCTTCGACAGGACGATGATCGTCCGCTTGCTGAACCGGTCGGCGAGGTAACCAGCCACGGACGAGAACAAGATAAAGGCCACCGCAAAGGTCGCGGTCGCGCCCGACGTGTACTTGGCCCCGCCCTTGGTCGAGAGCATCCCGGCCGACACAAAGAGCAGGACGACCATCTTGTAGGCGTTATCGTTGAAGGCGCCGAGGAACTGGGTGGCGATGAGCGCCCAGTAGGACCTGCCCCGAAGACCTCGCCCGGCACTGTCGGCAGCGGCACGGCTGTCGTATTGTGTTTCCACTTCTTCCACTTCGCGACAAGATACTTGCCGCCCTCTCCACAGTCAAGTGAGGTGCGTCCTGCTGGTTCTTGCCCGTGTCCGTCGTCCTTGTGCCGTCGTTTCCCCGAAGCCACACAGTGCCTGCCTGATGGTGATTTTCGGAAACACTCCGTTGTCGACGTAACATCCGAATCAGCCAGCAGTTAGGTTCGCGCTTCTCCGCGATGGGATTTGCAGTTGCGGAATCTGGACTGGCTTGCGCCAGCTGTCGTCCACGCCTTTGCCGGAAGCGACAACGTATCTCATGCTGCGACAGAGAGTTATACAGCAGGCCAAGATTCTTCGCCCGATGAAGCATTTCAGGCGCGGGATTTGCAGTATGCTTGGCTGGACGGCGGTCAGACGATGGGACGACCTGAAGTTGGGGCTTTTGAGATGTTGGAAGGGAAGAAGAGCGACGAGTTCCTGAACGAACTGGCCATCAGGCTGGCAACAAGCGCCCATCAGCTAAGCGAAGCCGCGAAGCGACTGCAACTGGCCGAGCTTACCTACCGCGAGTACCTGGTTCGCCTGCGCAGACTGGATGAGCACCTGTGTACCCTGATCGACCTCCTCCAGGGTCCATCCAAGGGTCAGGAACCGCCCGTGAGCGAGACAAACCCCGAGTTCTGCGACCCGCCGCCACCGCCGCCGCCAAGGCCCAAGAAGCTGCGATATGCCGATTACATCGAGTTCTCGAACTTTTCTGAACTGAAGAAATTCGAGAAAATGGGCGAAATCACCGAGGAGGACGCGAAAAACTTCGACGGAGATGATGCGATGAAAAGGCTCCTGGACGGAGAGCCGCCGGAGCAGAAGAAGAAAGAATGAACGTAAAGGCGTCCGGGCCCGGGGCGGACCCGGACGTCTCTGTATCTGCACCCACCTTCCCGGCCAATGAGAATCTCAGTAGTCTCAACGCGGTTCCCTCAAGTCCGCGCCTGACCATGTCGATATAAAGATAATGTCAGGCCCTTCCACGCCAGATGTTCCTGTCGCCCCAGCTGGTGAAGCGCAGCCGCCTTCCTTGCAGTCCAGACGGATCGCAGCGGGTGCAGCCCGGCTCTTCGTCGGCACATTCGCCAGCCGCGTGCTGGGATTTGTGCGGGAGATGCTTGCCGCCCAGTATTTCGGCGCCCGTGCAACCATGGACACGTTCATCGTGGCGTTCATGATCCCCAACCTCTTCCGCGGCATGCTGGCCGAGCAGGCGGTGGAAAGCGCCTTCCTGCCGACGTTCAAGTCTCTCCTCACACAAGGGAAGGTGCGAGAGGCCTGGCGCACCGCCTCCGTGGTCCTCAACTGGCTCATCGTCGCGCTGGTGTTCGTCGTCGTGCTCTGCTTTGTGCTCGCGCCGGTCCTGGCGTCGGATGTGTTCGCACCGGGTTTCAGCAGGCAACAGGCTGCCGAGGCGGCCAAGCTGGGCCGGCTGATGTGCCCGTTCATGCTTCTGATCGGCCTGGTGGCGTATTTCGGCAGTCTGCTCCTCGCGCACGGCCAGTTCTGGGCGTACGGCATCGCCCCAACGCTCTTCAGCTTGAGTTCCATCGCCTGCATACTCCTGTTCTATCGGTCGCTCGGGATCTACAGTCTGGCCGTCGGCGTGCTGGTTGGAGTGCTGCTTGAGCTCATCGGCTCCGTGGTTCCGCTCCGGTGGGGGCGGCGACGCGGCCTGGTGCAGGGGAAGTACCGGCCGTCGGCCGGTCTTGCCGACGAAGGTGCGATGCGGGTGGCCCGGCTCGCCCCGCCGGTGTGCCTCGCGGCACTGGTCGCCCGGTGCGACTACATCGTTGCGCGTGCGGTGGCATCGTGCCTGCAGGTGGGGAGCATCGCGGCGATCGGCTACGCCACGCAGATCATCCTGCTTCTGTCCGCCCTGTTCGGGCTTTCGATTGGGAGAGCGGCCCTGGTGCCTCTCTCCGAGCGGGCCGCGAACGGCGACGGACCCGGGTTTCAGCGCGGCGTCGGCGCCGCGGTCCGCCTCGCCCTGGTTCTCCTCATCCCGCTGTCTGTGGGAGCGGCTCTTCTCGCGCATCCGCTTGTCGCCGCGCTGTTTCAGCGCGGCAAGTTCGGGCCCAGCGAAACCGACATGGCCGCGCGGGCACTCCGTTACTACGCGCTCGGTCTTGCCAGCATGGGCATGGTCATCATCCTGTCGCGTGCGCTCTACGCGCTCAAGGACACGAAAACCCCGTTGCGGGCGTCGGTGCGCGCGCTGGCGGTCAACGTCCCCCTCAGCGTCGGCCTGGCGCTGACCCAGCTTCAGCACGGCGGCATCGCACTGGCCGCGTCCATCACGATGACATTCCAAACCGTGCTGCTCTTTATCGCTCTTCAGAAGAAGCTCCGGGCCATGGGCGTGACAGAGCGCGGCCACTGGTTCGGCAAGCCGGTCGCCAAGGTTTGCCTGGCGACCGCGGTGATGTGCGCGGGTGTCGCGCCATATGCTTTCCTCCCCGCCCCGGCCTCGCTCATCGCGCGGATAGTAAACCTGCTCGTTCCCGCCTGTGGCGGCGCGGTGATTTACGGACTGATGATGTACCTCCTCGACCGCGACACCGTCTTCCGCCTCCTGCGGAAGCAAGGCCGTTGAGGTCCGCTTCTCCCTTTCCACTTCTCCCGCGTATGTGTTTTGAATTACGGGGACACCATGCAATGGCGGTGAAATAAGCATGGTTCACTGGCCTAAGCCGCACCCTCCAGGTAGCTTAGCAGCTAGTTCCAGGCTCGATTGCCTGGGGCCGCAAGACGGTAAACCAAGGAATGCGCTCAAGTTTCGCGGCCTTCTTGTCGATACACTTGGTGTCAGGTCTTTCCGCGCCATCTCGGCGAACAGCAGATCCATTCGACCGATTCCCTTATTTCACCGCCATTGTATGGTGTCCCCG
>CAYXNI010000127.1:0-6907 GCA_964466285.1 uncultured Planctomycetota bacterium
GAGCGCGGCCGCGCAGCAGGACGGCATTACGCTGCCCTCCGCGTGGCTGAGCGAGTACCAGAAGCGGGAGCGAGCGGCCATCACCGCCCTCGCGGAAGGGACGGACCCTGATCTTCGCCGCGCGGCGGAGGCCGCCCTGAAAGATCTCGCGGCTTCGCCTCCGGCAGAATGATCGAGAAGAGCGGGGTACGCACACGGCTGTGACTGGGGGCATTCAAGAATCTGGCGCCTTGAATGCGCCACCCGGCGACAACGGATGGGGGGTGGTCTAGTCTTTCTGGATTTCGGGGCGGGAGAGCGGCTGGAGTACATTCACGAACTTGTTGGCTCGCAGCAGCGCGCCGGTGACCGTGGCATCCACATGTACGCCGACGTCGGCGTTCTCAATGGTGTTGTGCTCGACCACGGCGTCCCTCACAGTACCAATCAACGCCACGCGGGAGTTATTGTGCAGGTGGTTGCGCCGGATCACGACGCAGCGGACCAGCGGCGCAGTAAGGCCGGGGTCGGCAGGGTACACATTGCCAATGGCGGCGATGTGGGAGTCCTTTGGCGGCGTCTCGTTGCACGGCCCCAGGATGCCGTTGCCTTCGAGGATTTCATTGTCAACCAGTTGGCAGTACCACGACGGCTGAACGCCCCCATAGACGAGACCCCACACGTGGAAGCCGCCGGCGCGGGAGGCCGTGTTGCCGGCGATGACGTGGCCGATCGAGATGCCGAACGCCTGGAACCCGCAGGTCGCGTCGGAATAATCGTTGCCGGCAAGAATGTAGTTCCCCTGGAAGGTGGCAATGGCCACGATGCTCGTGCGGTCCGGAACGACGAGCCACGGCCGGTCTATCTCGACGGTGCGGCCCTCCTGCCTGATCACCCGGCGCCACTGACCGGCGCCGCGCCCCTCGACGATGTAAACGCCCATGCCCGGCTTGGCCTCTTTGTACCAGATGCCGGAGCACACGTGCGGCTCGTCCGACAGGACCAGTTTCACGCCATCGGCCGAAACGATATGTCCGGCATGGGACCCGCCGCCGCCATCGCTGGATGTGCCCTCGCGATCACAGCCGAATACCGTGCGTATCCGGTTGCGCGCGAAATACAGGTTCTGGCAGCCATACGAATTGTAGAATGTGTTCAGACTGCCGCCGGCGGACATCAGGTCGGCGCCGATGATTTCGTTGTTCTCAAAAATCAGGCCGTTCATCCCCGAGAGGCTGTACCAGCCATAGCGCCCGTTGTGAATCTTGTTCCCGGAAACCCGCCCGCCCTTGACGCCGGACAGCACCAAGCCGCGCCCGGAGCCGTAGAGGTCGCAGCCGGTGATCTCGACGTTGCGGCCTCCCACCAACACGGTGCAGCCGCCTTCGCTGTGCGGGGTTGACTCGACAAAGCGCTGGTGTACCTCATCCCCGCTCACACGCGAGTAACGCAGGGCGCGCACGCGTATGCGGCGAAGAAACACATCGCCGGACGTCGCCATCGAGCCCTCGTCGCTCTCGATGCCGTCCAGGTAGTTGAAGGCCGCAAGCGTGATGTCCTCCAAGCCGAACGAGTTGGAGCCCCGCACGAGGACAATCGGCTTGGGCTGGTTGGGCCAGAGCAACTCCACCCATTCACGTTTCTCGCCCCGCAGCACCGTGAATCGCGGCACCTTGAGCGTATCGCGGATCTCGTATCGGCCGCGCGGGAAGTAGACGATGCCGCCGCCGTTGGCTTCCGCCTTCGCCAGAGCGGCCTTTACCGCGGCCGTGTCGTCAGCCTGCCCCTTCCCCGTGGCGCCACAATCCATGACGTTGAACACGGTTTGCGGCCAGGGTTTTGCGCGTTCGACGACAAACGGGATCGGATCGCTCCAGCCGGCATCCTGGCCCCACCCGTTGTGAGCCTGCAGCGTGTACTCGCCCGGTGGCACGTCGGCCGGCAGGACCGCCGTCAGCGCGTACTCCTCGGCTTTCTCGACCGGCACGTCCACGCTCCTGGGCCCCGTGAGGCGCACGCGGACGGCCTTGAGGTCGCCGAGCATGTTCCTGCCGCAGATGCGGAACCGGCCACCCGGCGTCTGCCGATCGCCCAGGTCGCCGACCCACCAGGTGGACGCGGGACGGTTCAGCAGTGTGGCCGTTTTACCCGCGCCGGTGCGTACCTGGAGCTCAAACACATGCGCGGTCCAATCCGCGGGGATCAGCGCCTTGAGGCACTGCTCGCTTCTGTCCAGCACCTCAAGCTTCTGCATCGGCTGTCCCGGGGCCGGCGAAGCCTCTACCACAGCATCCTCGGTGAACGCATGCCCCTGGATCATCACCGTCTCGCCGGGACGCACCGGGTCCGAGACCCACAGGATCTCGGGTTTCTCCGCGGCGCCGGCCGGCGATGCCGAGCCACCGCACGTGAGGATATCCGTTGCTTTCACACTATGTCCTTATCGTCGAAGTTGGCGTATCTCTTCAAGTCACCAATCACTCATAAAGACCAGCCTACAGCCTGACCTCCCTTCCCAGTTCCGCGGACTTGTAGATGCCGTCGAGCACCTTCATCACGTTGATCCCCTGCTGCGGGGTGACGATGGGCTTCACGCCCTCGGTCACAACGTCGAGGAAGTGGCTGACCGAGTTCGGGCCGTGGACGGGAATCTTGACCTTCGACGTCGCATAAACTCCGCCGATCTCGCCGAAGATGCAGGCCTCGTAGTCGTAGCTGTCGCCCAGGTTGCGGTGGCAGATTCCGGCCTTGGTGCCGTAGAGGTAGGTGGCCATGTCCTCGTTCCGCTCGCCGTTCAGCATCCAGCTGATCTCGGCTATCAGCGTCGCGCCGTTGTCGAAGCGGATCAGTGCGACGGCGAGGTCCTCGACGTCGAACGATTTCTTCATTTTGCGCGCCAGAGCGCTGCCGAGCTTGTTGTATGTGCTTCCGGAGACACTGACGGGGTTAGGATCGCCCATCAGCCACATGGCCATGTCGATGCGGTGGACGCCGAGGTCGATGAGCGGGCCGCCGCCGGAGAGCTTCTTCTGGCCGAACCAGCCGCCGAAGCCGGGGATGCCCCGGTTCCGGTGCCAGCGGGTCTTGGCGTAGTACACGTCGCCGACGGCGCCGCTGTCGACGATCTGCTTCAAGGCCCACGCCGCCGGGGTGAAGCGGTACGAGAAGTTGATCATGAGCTTCCGCTTCTTCCTGTCCGCGGCGTCCGCCATGCGGAGGGCCTCGCGGGTGTTCATGGCCATCGGCTTCTCGCACAGGACGTGTGCGCCGGCGTTCAGGGCCGCGATCGTGATGGGCGCGTGGTGCACGTTCGGCGTCGCCACTATGACCGCGTCCGGCCGGGTCTCCCGCAGCATCTTCTTGTAGTCGTTGAACAGTGTCTTGACGGCGAGTTCCTTTCCGCAGTGCTCCAGACGAGCGGTACTCGCATCACAGAGAGCGACCAGTTCGGCCTTGCCGCTGCCGGCAACGACACGTGCGTGGTGGCTGCCGATCCCCAGCCCCACTACCGCGACCCGTAAACGTGAACTCATGGCTTGCCCTCTTGCACAAAACGAGATTGGAAACAGGACCCGTCACACGGGCGAGAAGGTTACCACGCGCCCCGCGCGAAGTCAAAACGTATTTGACTCGCGCCGCGTCTTCTGGTATATAAAAGAAAGGCCGATTGCGTTGAAAAAGGAGGTCCGACTTGGCTCACAGCATCAATGAGGATTGTGTTTCGTGCGGAGCGTGCGTGGACGCGTGTCCGCAGGAGGCCATCACCGAGGGTGACGGCAAGTACGTGATCGATGCCGAAAAGTGCACCGACTGCGGCGCGTGCGCGGATTCCTGCCCGAACGCCGCGATCGCCGCGGCCGAGTAGACGATGGAAGCGGGCCTACAGGCCCGACAAGGAGTTGAATCATGACCGTTACAGTTGAAGAACTGAAAGCTCAGGTTACGGCGGTGCTTGACGAGATCCGGCCGCACCTTCAGAATGACGGCGGCGACGTGGAGCTGAGGGAAGTGACGGCCGAAGGGGTTGTGAAGGTGAAGCTGACCGGCGCGTGCGGCGGCTGCCCGATGGCGCAGCTTACTCTGAAGCGGGGCATCGAGGCGCGGCTCAAGGCGAAAATACCCGGCGTCACCAGCGTGGAGCCGGTTCGCGAGGAGTAGGGCCGCTTTCTCCTCTGTTCAACAATTCGGGTCAGGGGCTGTGCCGTCGGGCAGTGCGGACTGGATTTCGTAATGCGTCGGGGCAGGGGAGTCATCGTCAGGGATCGGCGCGGTCATCATCCGCCGGGTCGCGGTTGCAGCGAAGACCCGTTCGGCGCCGGCGCGCTTGAGCAGGCCGGCGCACTCGCTCGCGGTCGCGCCCGTCGTCAGCACGTCATCGACGAGCAGGACGGATTTCCCGGCAAGTGCCTTGGGCTTCCTGACCGCGAAAGCGCCTTTCACGTTGGCCCGCCGGCGCGCCAGGGACATTTCCTGCGTCTGCGGGGGCGTGTCCACGATTCGGCGGAGGTTCCCGATTTGCACCGGGAGGCCGAGCAGGTCGGCCAGCGCGAGCGCCAGCAGCTCCGACTGGTTGAACCCCCGCGTGCGTGCGCGCGTCCTATGAAGCGGCACGGGCACGATCACGTTGACGCGGTCGGGCAGGCCGGTGTCGTGCAGCCTGCTGACGAGGAGCTTGGCGAGAGGATGGACGTTGTGCTTCCGCGCGGCGAACTTCAGGCCGAGAACCATGGCCCTGGCGGAGCCGGCATGGTGGGCCGCGGCGACCGCGCGGTCGAACCTGAGCGGGAGGTTGCGGCAATTGGCGCAGCGGGGGCCTTGGCCGACGTACGGGCCGATCTCATGGCCGCATTTCGCGCAGGTGGGGTCATGGACGAAGTGGATTTGCCCGATGCAGGCGCGGCAGAGATAGCGGTCTTCGTCCTCCGCGGTCGGATGTCCGCAGACGACGCAGTGGGGAGGAAAGAGCAGGCGGCCGCCGGCCTCGGCCAGGCGGAGGAAGTGCGGTCTGAAGTTGGCGAGGAAAGTCAGGGCCATCCGTGCAAGCCCCCGCTCCAGCGCCGGGCAGGCGAGTTCGTCAGCTCAGCTTCTCCCGGGGCGATTCGAGGCTGTCCTTGACCACCTTGAGGAACGCCGCCGCGGTGGCCCCGTCGGCGACGCGGTGGTCCCCCGCGAGCGTGACCGACATGATCTTCCGAACGGCGATGCCGCCGTTGACGACTACGGGCTTGTCGGCGATGCGGCCGACCCCGAGGATCGACGCCTGGCCCGGGTTGATGATCGGAATGAAGCTGGTCACGTCGTACATTCCGAGGTTTGAGAGCGTAATGCTGCCGCCCTCGTACTCGAACGGCGCGAGCCGCTTTGTCCGGGCCTTCTCGATCAGGTGACTGGTCTGCTCGGCAATGCCCCTGAGGTCGAGGCGGTCGGCCCCGCGGACCACGGGCACCATGAGGCCGTCGGGGAGTGCGACCGCGAGGCTCACGTCGATCGCAGAGTTCACGACGATGACGTTGCCGCCCCACGCCGCGTTCATCATCGGGACTTCCTTGAACCCGACGGCCAATGCCTTGATGATCATGTCGTGGAAGGAAATCTTGGTTCCGGCCGCCTTCAGTTCCTCCCGCATCGCGACGGCGCCGGTCATGTCGACGTCCATCTGGAGGTAGAAGTGGGGGGCCTCGCGCTTTGACTTCGACATGCGCTCGGCGATGACCCGGCGCGCCGCGGTCAACTCGACGCGCCTGCCGCCCGCGGCCGCCGCTCCGACGGTGACGGGCGGGGCCTTCTCTACATCTTCTTTCATGATCCGGGCGCTCTCGCCGGTCCCCTTTACGCTCAGGAGGTCGACGCCGCTCTCATAGGCCAGCTTCCTTGCGGTGGGCGAGACCAGGAGCCTGGAGACACGTTCGGCATAGGCCGCGACGTCGTCTTCCACGATGCGGCCGTTCGGACCCGTTCCGCGCATGGCCAACGGAGTGACGAGCTCGGTCTCGGCCAGCTTCTTCGCGCGGGGCGAAATGAAGATGCGTCCGGCGGGTGCGCCTGCGGCAGCCGGTCCGGCCGCGTCCGCGGCCCGAACCACGCCGGCCGCTTCGGCGGTCTCCGCCTTCTTCTTTGGTGGCGCAGGCTTGGGGGCTGTGGCGGGAGCCTTGTCGGTCTTCGGATCGCCGACGTAGGCGATGACCGCATCGACGGCGATCTCCTCGCCCTCGGCGGCGAGGACTTTGAGGACCGTGCCCTCGACGAACGATTCTACTTCGAGCGTCGCCTTGTCGGTCGTGATCTCAAGAAGGACGTCGCCCTTCCTGACGGCGTCGCCTTCCTTAACACGCCACTTCTCGATCATCGCCGCTTCGACGGTTTGGCCCAGCCTGGGCAGCACGACTTCCTGCAGCAACGTAGCCTCCTTGCGTTACCACGAACTTTCCGGTTCCTTCGTCTCTTCGGAGACGTCGGGGTCAAAGACGTGTTCGTCTTCCATGCGGAGTTCCTCGTTGTACCAGTCGACCTCGCCGGCGGACCTGCGAAGCTGATCGAGGATGTCGATGGGGGTGACGGCTCCTGGGCCGGAGGCGTTGGGAGCGCGGTCCGCCGCGAGTCCGTGCCAGTACACGCCGGTCCGCGCCGCCTCGAACGCACTCATCTTCTGTGCGAGAAGGCCGGCGATCATCCCGGTGAGCACGTCGCCCGCGCCGCCGCTCGCCATGTAGGGGTTCCCGGTCGTGTTGACGAAGACCTGCCCCCCGCCGGCAACCACGGTGCCCGCGCCCTTGAGCACGAGAGTGCAACGGTACCGCGTTGCGAACTCGTGCGCCGCGCCGAGCCGGTTCTGCTGGATGTCCTTGACGGGTTTTCCAGTCAGCCGCGCCATCTCGCCGGGATGCGGCGTCAGGATCACGGGCGCCCTAAGGGAGTCCAGGAGCTCGAT
>CAYXNI010000128.1:0-6890 GCA_964466285.1 uncultured Planctomycetota bacterium
AACTTGCCGCCCCGGATGCGGCGGAAGTCGTTGAGGTGGCCGGCGGCCCATTTCTCCGGGACAATGCCTTCCTTCAGGAACATGTCGGCGCAGGAGAAATGCCAGAGGTAGAAGCGGCGGCGGTTCCAGCGGAAGGCCATGAGCTTGGAGCCGATGTCGAAGAGCGTGCTCTCGAGGAGGAAGTCGCGGGGGAGCTCAAAGGCGATGTCGTAGAGCTGCCACGGCACGAGGGGGCCGTCGAGATGCTGGCGGAACTCGGAGGCGACGAGGCTCGTGACGGCGGCGGGGTCCTCCTTGTCATCGGGCAGGAAGTGAAGAATGACAAAGGCGAAGAACCTGGAGTCGGGCGAGAGATAGAAGGCGGTGACGAGACCGTGTTTGACGACTTGGAGCCCCGTCTTGCGTTTCGTGTTGGGGACGGTTTCGGAGAGGGTGTAGTGCGTGGCGATCCAGCCCGCGGGGAGCCCCTCAATGGGTTTGCGGTGGCTGGCGCGCATGGTCAGTTTCCTGGAGCGCTGCTCGTACCGGGCGAGGATGGTGTTCATGTGGAGGCGTTTGGTGGGCCGGATCCATTCGGCCTCCATGCGGACGGCGTATTCGTCTTCGATCTCGACGCGGGTGATGCCTTTCTTGAGGAACTTGTAGAGTGCAAGTTCCCAGTTGGCCGGGATCAGGAACGAGACGGCGTCCCAGGCGATGCGCTTGCTTTTCATCGGGTCCCCATTTCCGAGCTCAGGGATGACACGAGTAGTGTACACGAAAATCAGCGGGTTGTTGCGCCATGTTCGTGGCAGGCGGCGTTTTCACGGTAGACCCACGGTCTTCCCGCGTTCCCGCCACCTCACCATATCGTCGGGCTGAGCATGCGAGCGATGATGTTGAACGACATGGCTATCATGGAGGCGAGGCCCATGCCGCAGCCGAAACCGGCCAAGATCGCGGTCATGTAGCGGAGCCACATGTCCTTGTACCTGCGCTTGAAGTAGAACTTGCCGACGAAAGCTCCGAGCATGACGCAAAACATTGATCCGGGCGATGACTGGGCGAGGCCCAAGACGGCGCCGAAGACGAGCATGATGGGCAGGCCCAGAGCTGAGAGGACGAGGAAGAGTCCGCCGCCTGTTCCGAAGCCCCAGAGCGCGTATTCCATGTGGAGTGATTCGAGGACCTGGGAGCCGCCTTCGAGGGTGGCGGTTTTCATGAGGCACCAGTTTCGGAGGTCGAGTTCCCACATCTTCTGTGTGTATGGGTAGGCGGCGGAGGGGACCGGCGCCATCCGCCACAGGAGTTCCGCGGTGGCAAAGGAGGCGACGAGCACGATTGGCAGCGTGAGAAGGATTGTCTTGACCTGGCTGATGATCTTGGTGCCGGTGAGTTCGAGGATGCGGAACCCGACGGTCTCGCTGCCCACGTTCCTGATGGGCATGGGAGCGAACCAGATGTCCACTCCCCTGTGGCCGGAGAGGAGAATGGTGAGTTCGTAGAGGTAGGGGATGTTGACGGCCCTGCCGCAGATTCCTTCGAGCTTCGCCGTGGCATAGGAGATGACGGGGGTGTAGATGAGGGCGTAGAAGCCCATGATTATCCACGGGTATCCTGGGACGAGGTAGTAGCCGAGGCAGATCCAGGAGAAGCTGCTCATCGCATAGAGGCCGAGCGCGATGAAGACGGAGAAGTCGCCGCGGGCGCGGTTGTTGGTGACGAGGATTCTCCAGGTTTCTTTCATGCGTTGTCCGAGCGGCTTGCCGTTGCTGAGGGCGCGGGCCTTCGGCTTGAGGAAGTCCTTGACGAAGGTGCTGAGGAAGATGAAGAACTGGCTGAAGGTGACGGCGAGGGTGAGGCCGAGGGTAAAGGACAGGTAGAAGTCGAGGTTGTTCCAAAAGGTGGTGTCGATGAAGCCCATTTCGGGCCGCCAGCTCGAGAGGATGCCTGCTTGCTGGAGGATTGGGTTGGCGATCATGGTGATGACGAGACCGATAAACCCGCCCATAACGCCCCAGAATGGGATGATCATGCCGGAGAGAAAGGCCCCGAAATCAATGACGAGGTTGAAGGGGACGGCGGGCAGGAAGCGCGAGACCTGCTCGGTGAAATCCTTGAAGATGAGCGGAATAAGCTCGACGCGCTTGGGGAGAATGGCCTGGGTGATCATGGGTACGCAGATGTAGACGGCGCCCCAGACGGCGCCGATCATGGAGCCGATGGCAAAGCAGCGCCAGCGCCAGGTGGTCTCCTCGCCCCGGTCGGTCGAGAGGGCGACGATGCCGGCGGCGCCGACGGGAGCGAACGGGAAGGGCAGCTTTTCCACGTCGCTCACTACGCGGTAGAGAACGTAGCCCAGGCCGTAGTTGTCGATCCGGGCGATGATCTGGCCAAAGACGCCGAGCAGGATTATGGGGAGCCAGGGCTTGGCGAAGAAGGTGCGGCCTGCAGCCTGTATCTCCTCCGCGCGCGGGACGGCCCACTTGGGCAACTCGGCGGCGAGACCGAGGCCCTGGACATATTCGGACTGGGCGACGTATTGGATCCACAGGTACCCGCCGAACGGGCTGGAGAGGGCGGCTCCGGCCATGAAGTGCAGGACATAAAGCTGCTGGGTCTTGAGCGTGGTGAACGAGCGCTTGGCGACCTCGGCGAAGAAGATGAGAAGGACCCAGCGCATGGCGCCGCCGACCCCGGCCTCGCCGCCGATGACAAGGCTGAGGTAGTTAGTTGCGGGGAGGACAAGGAACCCGAGGACAAGGGCGCCCGCGACCGCCTGCCAGCCGAAGCCGTCCTCGAACTGGTCGACCTTCGGGGGCAGCATGATGTTCCGATATTCTTCAAGTTCCTTATCGTCAGTAAATGACACGGCTCACTCCGCGAGTCTTGTCAGGTCCGGGCCGCTTCCTGCGCGGGGGGGCCTTTTTCGCCGCCTCCGCGCCCTCGAACATCGCTTTTCACTGCCCGATATATCACTGATGCTGGGTCGGGTCAAGGTTCCGCCATCGAATGAGGAGCTTTCACAGTCGCTCCACGAACGGCCGTCTCTTCGCAAATGACGCGGGAACAACTCACTCTACGGCCACGGAAAGGACGCTGCGCTTCATCAGGATCTTGATGAACGCCACGACTCCGAGCTCGGCCTCGCGGTGACTCATCCGGAAACGCCGCTCAAAACTTTGAATGATGTCGAGAACGGTCTTGCGGCGCTGAATCTCCTTGACGACGAAGGAGCCGAACTCATCCAGCTCATATTTCCTCTCTGTTACCGCGGGCCGAAACAAATCCATGATGCTGTGGCCGCGTCCCAGCCGGAGCTGCAGGGTGATTGTCCCTTCCGGGCTTTCGAGGATCTTGACGTTGTCGTGGAGGATGGGGATCCCGGCAAGAGACCGTCTCCGGTCAACGCTGTCGCGCTCCCGTTTCCTGAGCAGGCCCACGATGCGTGTTCCTTTGCTGCCGCTGGGCTGGCACAAGAGAACGCAAACATTCACCGCCCCGTGACTCAATCATGCCGGGGAGCGTCTTTGCCTGTGCTCGAGCAGGTTCTGCCCTACGATTCTAGCGCCGTCCCGGTTCGCTGCAAGAGAAACCACGGGCATGCCTGGTAAAACATTGTATACAAAATCGTCTGGTGCGTGACAGGTGATTTTAAGTTGATACAATATGTGTTGTGGGCACGGCGGCAGAAGGGCCGATGTGCCGGGCCCGCGTCGTTCAGTGTCCTGGAATCAACAAGGTTCAAGCGGTGACCCCGGAAGAGAAGAAGCGCGACATCGTCATCCGTGCCGTGGGTGTGAAGCGGTATTACTACGGCGATGCCGACAACGTCACGAAGGCGCTCGACGGGGTCACGGTGGACATGTTTCGCGGCGAGTACCTGTCAATCATGGGGCCGTCGGGGTCGGGGAAGACGACGCTGTTCAACATGATCGGGGGCATCGACTCGCCGACGGAGGGGATGGTTTTCATTGACGAGATCGACGTGGCGCAGTTGGACTCGTACGAGCTGGCCTGGCTGCGGTGCCACAAGATCGGGTACATCTTTCAAACGTATAACATCCTGCCGGTGCTGACCGCGCTGGAGAACATCACGCTGCCGATGACCTTCGCGGGGCTGGCGCCGGACGAGGCCCGGGACAAGGGCGCGGAGATTCTGAAGCGGGTGGGGCTTGGAGACCGGCTCTTCCACCGGCCGTACGAGCTGTCGGGCGGCCAGCAGCAGCGCGTAGCCGTGGCCAGGGCCATTGCCAACGATCCGGTGATCATTCTCGCGGACGAGCCGACTGCGAACCTTGACGTGAAGACCGGCGAGGAGATCATCCACCTGCTGTGCGGGTTGAAGGACGAGCGCGGCATCACGGTGATCTCGGCCACTCACGACATGAAGATGCTGGACGTATCAGACCGGATCCTGTGGATTCGGGACGGTCGTGTCCACCGGCTCGAGGAGCGCCGCGACCTCGACATACGCGTGGGCGGGATCGGAGCGGAGAGCTGACATGCCGCAAGCAATTCCGGAACAGCAGCCGGTCCCGTGGTCCACGGCGGTCATCGTCAGTTGGGCGGGGCTTAAACGCCGCTTACTCCGGTCGATGATCACCATGGTGGGGGTCATCCTGGCAATTGCCTTCCTGACCTACATGCTGACCGTGGAGAACGTGACCCAGGCGCTTGTGGCGGTCAACGACAACGCGCTGAACGTGATCCTGCAGGAGACGGGCGTGGATATCCTGGCGGGCAACCAGACAGACCGCATGACGGTGCTTCTGATCGGACTGTCGCTGCTGACGTGTATGGTCGGGATCGTCAACGCCATGCTGATGTCGGTCGCCGAGCGGGTTCGGGAGATCGGGACGTTGAAGTGCCTGGGCGCTCAAGACACGTTCATCGTCAAGACGTACCTTATCGAATCATCCCTGCAGGGAGTGTGCGGAGCGCTGCTGGGGCTGGGCCTGGGGTGCCTGGTGGCGATCGCGGTCCTCGTCAAGAGCTACGGGGGGCACGTGTTCCTGCACTTCCCGGTTTTCGAGGTGACGCGGTCGTTGCTCATTTCGTTCGTGTGCGGGTCGTTAATCTCGGTCGTGGCGGCGATCGCGCCCGCGTACATGGCTGCGAGAAAGCGGCCGGTTGACGCCCTGAGGGTCGAGGAGTAATGAGCGAACCTATCATCTTGGCCCGGAACGTGAGCCGAGTGTACCAGATGGGCTCGGAGGAGGTCCATGCCCTCCGGGACGTGTCTCTGGACATCGGGCGGGGCCAGTACCTATCCATTATCGGGCCGTCGGGGTCCGGCAAGTCCACCTTCTTCAACATGGTTGGCGGGCTGGACACGCCGACTTCCGGGGAGGTGGTGGTGGACGGGTACCGGCTGGCGGATTTGAACTCGGCGCAACTGGCGTGGTTTCGGTGCCACAAGATCGGGTTCATCTTCCAGTCGTTCAACCTGATTATGAGCATGACGGCGCTGGACAACGTAGCCATCGCGAACGTGTTCGCGGGTTCGACGCCGCACGACGCGCGGCTGCGGGCGACGGAGGTGCTGACCCGCGTCGGGCTGGGACACCGCCTCGATCACCTGCCGTCGCAGGTGTCGGGCGGGCAGCAGCAGCGCATCGCGATCGCGCGCGCCCTCGTGAACCAGCCGCTCATCATTCTGGCCGACGAGCCGACGGGCAACCTGGACCTGCAGACGGGGCAGGAGATCATCGACCTCCTGGACGAGATGAAGCGGAACTTCGGGATCACGATCGTGACCGCGACGCACGACATGAAGATGCTCTCCGCCTCGGACATCGTCGTCGAGCTTCGGAGCGGCAGCATCGAGCGCGTGGCGACCCGCGAGGAAATGCACATCACGGTCGGCACCGTCGACGGGAAGACCATTCTCTAGGCCGGGCAGTTCACCGGCCGCGAAGCATGCGAGAGGGGGATTCTGATCATTCGACGACGAGCACGCCGGTGCCGCTGATGCGGTCGGCCTTGAGGTCCTGGAGGGCCTGGTTGGCGCGGTCGAGGGGGTAGGTCTGGACGTGGGGGCGGATGGGGATTCGGGCGGCCTCGGCCAGAAGCTCGCGGCCGTCCGCGCGGGTGTTCGCGGTCACAGAGCGGATGTTCCGCTCGTAGAAGACGTGCGCCTCGTAGTCGAGCTGGGGAATGGGGGTGAGGTAAATGCCCGCGATGGCCAGTGTGCCGCCCTTTTCGAGCTTTTCGAGCGCGGGTGGGACGAGCGTGCCGGCGGGCGCGAAGAGGATGGCGCTGTCGACCTTGACGGGGAGACCGGCGGGGCTATCGCCGACCCAGGCGGCGCCCATCTCGCGGGCGAGGCGGCGGTGCTTCTCGTCGCGAGTGACGACGTAGACGTCGCAGCCGCGGTGCAGGGCGATCTGGATGACAACGTGGGCGCTGGAGCCGAAGCCGTAGATGGCGAGCCGCCCGCCGTCGGGAAGTCGGCTCCGCTTGAGCGCCCGGTAGCCGATGATGCCGGCGCAGAGGAGCGGCGCCGCGTGGACATCGTCGAAGGCGTCGGGGATTTCGTAGGCGAAGTTTTCGGGGACGGTGGCGAACTCGGCGTAGCCGCCGTCGGCGTGGTAGCCGGTGAAGCGCTGGCTCTCGCACAGGTTCTCCCGCCCGCTCCGGCAGAAAGCGCACGTGCCGTCCGTGTGCCGGAGCCAGGCGATGCCGATGCGCTGGCCGAGGCGGAGCCGCTTGCAGCCCGGGCCGAGCTTGTCGATGACGCCGACGGCTTGGTGGCCGGGGATGACCGGCATCTTCTGCTTCGGCAGATCGCCCTCGATCACGTGGAGGTCGGTGCGGCAGATGGCGCAGCATTTGACGCGGATGCGGACTTCGCCGGGGCCGGGCTCGGGGTTGGGGACGCCGGTGAGGACGAGCGGCGAGGTCTCGAC
>CAYXNI010000129.1:0-6861 GCA_964466285.1 uncultured Planctomycetota bacterium
GGAAATCAGTCCACTCGTACATCGCTCGCCCGTCCGGCGTCGAGAACACCACGTCATCGTTGGTCGCACCCGTGGCGGCATTGCGTATACGCTGGAGCATGCTTCGCAGGGCCTTCGACATGGGGATGTCCCGATAGCCGTTTCGCGTCTTCGGAGTCCATTCAGTTTTCTTGTCGCCGTTGATGACGACGACATTCCTGTCTAAGTCGACATCTCCCCACCGGAGATGCTGCATCTCAGCCCGCCGGCATCCTGTCATTGCGATGAAGGTGATGGCCGTCGCCAGGTGGGTCTTCCCGGTGCCCGAGTTGCCGATCAGGAGCACGTTCTCGCGGCGGTCGATGTATTCGCCCCGAATCAGCTCGCGGACCAGTTCCTGGTTGATCGACGGCTGGGCCCGGAAGTCGAACGATTCGAGCGTCTTCACGACGGGGAACCGGGCGACCTTGACTCGCCGTTCGGCGGCACGGCGTTCGCGGTCGAGAAGCTCCCGTTCAGCCAGGCGCAGGAGGTACGTCGGATAGTCGGCCCGGTCCTTCGTGCAGACGGCGGCCAGGGGGGCGTACTCCCGCAGCACGCTCGGGAGCTTGAGCTGCTTGAGATAATGTTCCAGGAGCACGGTGGACTTGGATGTGTTCATGGTTCGGCTCCTACGGCGAGGAGCGAGCCGTACTGCGAGATGTCCGTCTGCGCGACGCGGACGTGGCGGAGGTGCTCACGGCCCTCCAGCCGGAAGGTCGTCTGCCGCCAGTTCTCCTGCGGCAGGAAGAACTGGGCGATGGCATCGCGGGTCAGCGCGTTCACGTCGAGCCCCTTCTTTACAGCACGCGTCAGGGCCGGAAGGGAGTGCTTCTCCAACAACCGCAACACGGCGATGTATTCGCGTGTGCCGTGGCCTTCCCGATCCTCCTCGTTCTCGAGCCTCCGCCGCAGAGTATTGAAGCATTCGGGGAGGTTCCACCCTTCCGGCGGCCGGGCATGGTCCAAGCCCCCGGGCTTCCGCTCCAGAAGGGCCAGATAATGCACGGGATCGAAGGAAACGCCTTCCTTGCCCCAGAGCCGCTTGTGCACGGCGATCCGCTCCTCCTTCCGGCAGACCTCCACCCGATCGGTATATCCCTTCACCACCACGGTGCAATGGGCGTGCCGCACCGGTACGGAGTAGTCGTTCCCGTCGAACCGGACCAGGGACAATGAGTTGACCGCGGTCGATACCTTTCGCTCGACCTTGAGGCTCTCGACAGGCCGGCAGACGTCGAACGGCGCGGCCGGCAACGGCAAGAACTTCGCCTGATCCTCGCGGAGCCGTTCGCCCCGCCGGCCCACCTTGCCGCGAGACTGGCAGGTCAGATCCTCATGGCACCGGGGCACCAACTGACCGTTCAGTTCCTCCAATTCCCGGGTCTGCGGCATTCGACAAGCTCATGCCGCCCTGAGCCTGCCGAAGGGGCGGCACCGGCACCAGGAAGTTCTGCCGCCCGTACTGGACGTCCGACTCGACCGATCCCTTCTCGTTTGCCCGGTTGACTCGGCAGAAGTGCGCCTCAAACAGGTAATGGCTCTGGAGCTGGAGGAACCCGTCCGTCAGCTTCCGGCCGTGGGCACTCAGAATCTGGATGACCGCGATCTTCTCGTTGTCGTACGTGATCCGAGACGGCACGCCCCCGAAGAACTCAAACGCTCGCCGGTGCGCCTCCCACAGCACCTCCGTACAGATCCGCTCGAACACCTGAAGGAAGATGGCGTCCGAAAAGGGCAGCGTCATCACGAAGAACACCACCTTCCGCAGAACCCCGTTCTCCTTCACCAGCGCATAACCGAAGTCGGCCTGGGCTTCGCCCGGCAGGTGCGTGAGCGGCACAAAGACTTCCTTGTTGCACTTCCGAATCTCCCGAACCGCCAGCTTCACCTGTGTATAGCCGCCGGTGTACCCCTCGGACCGGATCCGGTCGAAAATCCGCTTCGCCGTGTGGCGCTGCTTCTTCGGAGCCGTCTGATCTTCCACGAGGATCTGCCGAATGCGGTCCAGGTACGGCCCAACCTTCGGCCTCGGATACTCCGCCTGACGCTGGTAGCCTGGCGGCTGACTATACGTCAGGATCTTCTCCAGCGTCTCGTGGTGAAGCCCCGTGTCGCTCAGGACCTTCCGCTTGCTCTCCCCCTTGACCAGGACCCGCTGACGAATCGCCGTCCACTGTTCCATGTCTGCGTACACCCTTCCGCCTCCACAATCAGACCGGATATCGAACCCCACCCGGGGCCCATTATCCCGATCTGACTCCTGGAGGTCATTCAGGGCGCCGCACTTTTACTCCGCCCCGGCCCACTCCGCCGCGCGCCGCGCTTTTACTCTGATGCTATAACCGTATAAAAGCACGAGGACCTTTGCCGCAGGGATAGAATGGGTTCATCGAAGAACTCAATTCGCCCTGATGGGCAAGGAGGACGTCGTGAAGTACGTCGGGATCGATTTACACAAGCGGGATCTGGTGATCGCGGTTGAGGATGAGTCGGGTCCGGTCGGAAAGGCGGAGCGATTTGCGTGTTGGGATGAGGGCAAAATCGTTTCGCTCTTTGAGAAGCTGTGTCCGTTCAAGGCGGTGATCGAGGCATCGGCCAGTTACCGGTGGCTGTATGAGCTGCTGTCGCCGCTGGGCGAAGTGGTCTTGGCGCACCCGCTTCGAGTGCGGGCCATAGTAACAAGTCGGGCAAAGACGGACAAGTTGGACGCCGCAATACTGGCTCGATTGCTCAGACTGAACGAGATACCTCTCGCTTACGTCCCGCCGAGGCGGTATCAAGAGCTTCGGGAGTTGACTCGTGCCCGAGCGAAGCTCAGCCAAGCGGCGACAAGGGCCAAGTGCCAGCTTCACGCACTCCTGTGTTGTGCGAACGTGCAGGCCCCGTATCGAACGCCGTTCGGGAAGCGTGGCCGGCAGTGGCTCAGGACGCTTGAACTGGGCGTTGGGGCGAACCTGACCCGAGACGAACTGGTGTTGCGGCTGGAGCACTATGAGCGGGAAACGGCGAAGCTGGATGCTGGGCTTGGCCAGCTCGCGAGGGAGTTCCCCGAGGTTGAGGCGTTGACGGAGCTCTACGGGATCGGCCTCTATTCAGCTCTGTTTATCGTGGCGGAGCTTGGTGAAGTGGACCGATTCACAGTCGATCGGCAGGTGGGTGCGTATGCAGGGCTGACGGCACGAGTGCACCAGTCGGGCGGGCACGACTATCACGGACACATCACGCGTCAGGGTTCGCCGTGGTTGCGGTGGGTGCTCGTTCAAGCAGCGATGAAGGTGATTCGAGCGGATGACGCACTTCGGAACTTCTATACGCGAGTTCGGAAGCGATCGAGCAAGCACATCGCGCGAGTGGCGGTGGCCAGGAAGCTGGCCGGGATCTGCTGGATACGGCTGCGACAGTGGCATCGCGAGCATGCCGCCTGAATTGACAAACGGAACGCCGCGCGTGCAATGACGCCAGGGGAAGGCCCGGTGTGGGGGCGTGGCGAGGAGAAGCGGACGGCCGCTTCTCGATGCGCCGTTACTCTGATTGGGCACCACTGGCGCGAACAAGATCATGCACGGCCGCCAGAGCGATGCAACTGGCGGAACGGTGCGAATGGATGCCTGCAAGGCACGCGCTTTGTTGAAGAAGAAAAGACGTCGAGTAAGTAAGGAAAGAAGAAGAAAGGAAAACTCTCTGTGGCGAAAGGGCCTTGACTACGGTTATGGACGCCCCCCACACACAGCCGGATGCACTCCTGGTTACGCTCGCTTTCGGTCAGATCGCGCACCTTGCGGGCCATCTCGCGAAGGATCGCTACGTCCGAGGGCAGCACTTTCATGTTCAAGTAGGTCATCATTTACCCTCAAGTGTTTGGTGACATGTAGAGCCGGAGGATGTTATTGGCTGGGCCGCTACAACCAGTACAGCTCACGCATCGCTCGATTGTCTTTGCGATTACCGACTGGCCGTCGTGTCGTAAACCGCCAGTTTCCGAATGAGCGGCTTGCCGACACTGGAGATAACGCGGAGGCGCACCGCCGACACCTCGACGGGAGTGATCCGCTCGAGACGCTTGTGGCCGATACAACTGCCGCCGCCGATCTTCTGCCAAGCCTCACGCACTTTGCCTTCGAGAACGTATTCGCGCACCCGCTCGCCCGCGGTGATCTGCTCCATGAGCATCACGTGATCGATCGTGTGCGGCTTGCCCAGCGAGAGCTCGATCTCGTTGCATTCGCCGGCTGTCTCGACGAGGCTCTTACCGAAGCGCCGCCGAATCTCGTTCCCGAATTCGCGGAAGCGCTTGAGTTGCGCTTCGGGCACCAGGCCGTCCGGCCCGGGCATGGCGTTGATCAGCAGGTTGCAGTTGTTGCCCACCGAGCCGTAGTAAATCTCCATCAGCTCGTCGAGGCTGCGCAGGCCCCCGTCGCAACCGGGCTGCCACATCCACGCGCCGGCTTGAATGTTCACGTCGGCTTCGCCCGGGCACCAGTCCTTTCCGGCGGGGCTGCCGGAGGTAGCGTCGAAGAGGTTGTCGCCCGTCGACCAGCAGGGATAGTCGGTCTTGCCGTGCTCCCCGCCCATCCAGCGGATCGTTTCCACGGGGCAGTTGCCTCCGCCGTACACCATGGCCTTGGGCTGGAGCTTCTTGAGAATCGGCAGCACGTCGTAGCCGGCCTTGGGGTCGGCCACTCCGCCGTCCAACCAGATCTCCGCCAGCGGCCCGTAGTTGCCCCACAGTTCCTCCACTTGCTTGATCTTGGCCGCGGCATATTTGGCCTGCCGCTCAGCATCGCCGCCCTTGCCGCGGTTGACCAAGCCGGGCTGATCGACCTGCCACCAGCCATTGACCCGCATGTGACAATAGATGCCCGGCGCCACCCCAGCCTTCCGGCAGGATTCCACGAACTCCTTCACAAGATCGGCTTTGCCGCTGCGCCACGGGCTCTGCCGCACGCCATAGGGATATGCGTCGCTTTGCCAGAGCATGAAGCCGCTGCCATGCGTGGCCGTCAGGACGGTGTACTTGGCGCCTAAAGCCTTCGGGACCTCCATCCATTGGTCGGTGTCGAGCTTTGTGGGATTGAAGATTTCCGGCCCGGGAAAGTCGTCATACTGGCGGGGATCCCAGCCGGGTTTGAAGACGTTCACGTCGTAGTGGTAGAAAACACCGATCTCATAATCCTGCCACTCGGCCTGCGCCGCTGTCGGCCGCGGCAGCGCTTGGCCGGTCGACTGCCCGAGCTTCTTCAACTGCGAGATCACGTCGTTCGCCATAATTCGCTCCTGACAACTGATAACAAATCGCTTTTCGGGTGGTGCGGGTACATGCCTGCGGGGACCTGCCCGAAGTCACTTCGCCGCCTCGGTGGTGTCAAACGCCCGAACCTCGACCAGGTGGCCGTGATTGTTCGTGGTATTGCCCATCATGTGGAACCGCAGGTAGCGGATGCTCATCAGGGCGAACGTGTGTTTGTAGCCTTCGGGGCTGGAGCCCTTGGTGTTCTTGCTCATGTCCACGATCTGCTTCCACGTCTTGCCGTCGTTGCTAACCTCGATGGTGTAGCGATACGCCCTGCCGTCGCCCCACCAGGTGAAGACCTCCAGCTCGTTCATCTTGCGAGGCATGGCCATCTCGATGGCCAGGCGGCAATCGCCGATTCCGTTCCAGTGCTGATCGGGGTTGACAAAGCCGTCGCAAACGAATTTCGTGTCGCCAACCTGGCTCTTGGCATCGGTGGTGATCTTCACGCGGTCCATCGTCAGCAGGTTCGGCCTGAAACCGTCATCGCCGACCGCGGTCTGCAGTTGATAGCCTTCCACGCCCACGAGGCCGACCCAGAAGGCGGTGGTTTTGTTGATGGTGATCGGCCCCGTGTATTCCAGGTCCGGCGTGGGCGGGGTCGTGGGCGGCGTGGTGCGGTAACGCAGCTTCTTACCGGCGGACGTGGAGAACGTCACCACCGCCTTGAGGTGAAATGGCCGCCCCTGGGTCCGTCCCAGTGAGTCGTACTTCTCATTGGCTCCTTCGACCTGGATAACGATCGGATAGTTCGTGAATATCTTGCAGTATTCGCCGCCGACCGGCTTGCCCGCGGCGTCGAAGCACTGGGCGCGGAAGATACCGCCCGCGTTGACGATCGGGCCATCGTAGAGTTTGGCCCTGGGGTTGGCCGGCCCCGGCCGGTCGGGGCCCCAGATGAAGTAGGGATCCTGCAGCGTGTAGTAGACCTTCACCCCCGGAATGCGCGGCTTCATCGTGATCGTGAGCTTGTCGACATAGCAATCTGTGCCGATCCGCCAGCGGTAGTCCATGGGCAGGAAGTCCGCGTCCTCGACGACCCCATCGAGGGTGATGCCCATGGGATACTGAATCGCCTCCAGCCGCGCCATCGTCGGCTTGAGGCGGCGGCTGAAGTCCTCCCAGGTCTTGCCGGCGCCTTCGTTCCAGCAGCGTTCGGCCATCGCGGCGCCGCGATCCGTGAGGATCTCCATGTGCCCGATCTCGCCGCCCTCCCACGTGGACAGCAGCGGGCCCAGGAACAGGTTGGTCTTGGGCAGATGGATGTTGATGTTCGAATCGCTGTTGTGGCGGACGATGTTCGCGCTCCATGCGTAGATCTCGCGGGCGGGATACCCGCCGACGGTGTACAGCGGCCGCCACGCGGCGTTGAGCACGCGATAGCCGTCGGCGATCATTGCATCGGAGGGATAGTACCAGGTCTGGTACGCGAAGAAGGCGACCTCTTTCGGGAGTTGCACCTGCGCGCAGGCGCTGCGGTTGACGCCCTCGAAGGCCATCGTCTCCTTGCCCTGCTTCTTGTTGATCTCGTAGAGCCGCTTGAGCAGCCA
>CAYXNI010000130.1:0-6816 GCA_964466285.1 uncultured Planctomycetota bacterium
GCTTGCGCACCGCAGCCGCATCCGTCACGTCCGCCACCAGCCCGCGTTCATGCAATATATCGTAGGCCGAGCTCATCTTCGTCTCCATTCGATTGGCTCGCTTATTCTACCGCGTGGCCGGGCTCGTTCAAGTGCTTTGCCCAAATATGGCGGGCGAGAAGAAGGTGTAAGCAAAGGGAAAAGGGCAAGCGGGGAAAATGGGCCAGTGCCAGGTCAGGCAAAGTCCCCGAGGGACGACAGAAAACAGCCCAAGGCGTGCCTTAGGTGAGAACGCGGGCGCACCACCCGCGTCACGGGTCCCGTCCGTTTGAAAAACTGCAGCTTAGACTAGCGACAGGCGAGCTTCGTTCAGGAAAGCCAAAGGCAACTTGAACGGCCGGAACGCTTCCTCAGCCGCTCGTGGTCAAGCCCCAAGACCGCCCTACTTTTCCGAAAAGCCGATCGCCCAATCCTACTCCCGGCTGGGGCCGGAAGTCTTGGGCCGCGCCTTGTTGACGACCAATGTCCGGCCGCCAAGGTCCGATTCGTTCAGCGCTTCGATGGCCGCGTTTGCCTCGGCATCGTTCTCCATCTCGACGAAGCCGAAGCCTCGAGCGCGACCGGTCTCACGGTCGACAATCACTGTCGCCCGACTGACCGCACCATAGGCGCCGAACGCCTCTTCCAACTCTGCCTCGGTAATGGTGTACGGCAGGTTGCCCACGTAAATATTCGTCATACCCATTTTCCCCGGCGACGGCCCAGATTCAGATCTACACCGACCGATTCTGGAAGTTCGTCGCGAACACGATACCCGGCGGCGCAACATGCACCGCACACTCCACATATCATCCTTAAACAACGCCGAATGTCAAGAAATTTTCTTGATCGAAGTGGGTCACGGTGTCCTGCCCCTCGCCCTTTTTCTTTGTCGAAGTGATTTGACAGACTGAAATACCGATGCTACAATTAGATAAGTTCGTTCAGTGGAGCAGGCAACCTTTTATCGGGAAGGGGGTGAGTGCTGATGTGTTCCAAGTGTGGATGTGGCGGTTCCGCCAAGAAGGCGGCCAAGAAGCCGGTCAAGAAGGCCAAGAAGTAAGTCGTTTTCCCCTGATTCGTAGAACGCACCCTGGAACCAATGCTGGCTCCAGGGTGCGTCTCTTTTTGGCCCGCGCGGGTCAGGGCTTGAGGCCCAGCTCCTTCAGTTGCTTCGGGGCGATCTCGGCGGGCGCCCCGGTCATCAGGCACTGGCCCCGCTGAGTCTTCGGGAACGCGATGACGTCGCGGATTGTGTCCAGCCCGAGCATGAGCATGACGAAGCGGTCGATCCCGATGGCGATCCCGCCGTGCGGCGGCGCGCCGTACTGCAGGGCGTCGAGCAGGAAGCCGAACTTGTTCCGAGCCTGTTCCTCGTCGATCTTGATGAGGCTGAACACGCGCTGCTGCACGTCGCTGCGGTGGATTCGGATGCTCCCGCCTCCGAGCTCGACGCCGTTGAGCACCACGTCGTAGGCCTTGGCCCGGACCTCGAGCGGCGCCGATTCCAGCTTGTCGAGGTCCTCATCAACGGGCGAGGTGAACGGGTGATGCAGCGGGTCGGGCCGCTTCTCCTCGTCGTCCCAGCCGAACAGCGGAAAGTCCACGACCCATGAGAAGTGGAGTGTCTTAGGGTCGTAAAGGTTCAGCTCGGCGCCGAGCCGGACGCGAAGCTCGCCCAGCGCCTGGCAGACGACGGATTCCTTGTCGGCGATGAAAAGGAGGAGGTCGCCGTCGCGGGCGTCGAGTCGGCGGAGAATCTCGGCCTGCTGTGTCTCGGAGAAGAACTTGGCGATCGAGGAGATGAGCTTGCCGCCTTCGAGTTTCATCCACGCGAGGCCCTTGGCGCCGAAGCGGCCGGCGTACTCGGCCATGCCGGTCTCGATGTCCTTGCGGGTGTACTTTTTTGCCCCGCCGGGCGCGCAGATTCCACGCACGATCCCGCCGTCCTGGACAACTGACTTGAAGACCTTGAACTCGCTCACGGCCGCGAGGCCGGTGATGTCCGCGAACTGCATGCCGAACCGGAGGTCCGGCTTGTCCGTGCCATAGAGCCGCATGGCCTCGTGCCAGGCGATCCGCGGGAACGGGGTGCGGATGTCGAGGCCGAACACGTTCTTGCAGATCCGGGCGAACATGCCTTCGGTGACGGCCATGATGTCCTCGGCGTCGACGAAGGACATCTCGACGTCAAGCTGGGTGAACTCGACCTGCCGGTCGGCGCGGGGGTCCTCGTCCCGGAAGCACCGGGCGATCTGGACGTACTTCTCGAAACCGGCGACCATCAGGAGCTGCTTGAAGAGCTGGGGCGACTGGGGCAGCGCATAGAAGAGGCCGTGGTACATCCGGCTCGGGACGACGAAGTCGCGCGCGCCTTCGGGCGTGCTGCGCGTCAGGCAAGGGGTCTCGACCTCGATGAAGCCGCGTTCGTCGAAGTAGTCGCGCATGGCCTTGATCATCTTGTGGCGCTTGATGAGGTTCTCGCGCATGCCGGGCCGCCGCAGGTCCAGGTACCGATACTTGAGGCGGACGTCCTCGGCCACCTCGGTGCGGTCCTGGATCTCGAAGGCCGGGGTGAGCGACGGGTTGAGGACCTCGACTTCGAGAGCGTCGACTTCGATTTCGCCCGTGGGAAGTTCGTGGTTGACCGTGCCTTCGGGCCGCCGGTTGACGCGGCCGCGGACAGCGATGACATACTCGGCCCGCAGGTCGGACGCGGCGCGGTGCACGTCCGCGCCGCGGTGCACGTCCGCGGCGCGGTGCACGTCCGCAGCGCGGTGCACGTCCGCGGCGCGGTGCACGTCCGCGGCGCGCGTCCCCTGCTCCGCAGGAGCAGACTTGGGGTTGAAGACGACCTGAGTCACGCCGCCGCGGTCGCGGAGGTCCACGAAGATGAGGCCGCCGTGGTCGCGGCGGGAGGCGACCCATCCGGAAAGGATGGCTTCCTGGCCGGCGTGTTCTGCTCGGAGCTCGCCACAGGTACGAGTGCGTTTGAGTCTCATTCTTTGGGCTGTCCTTGAAGTTCCTTGAGCCGTTCGTTGGCCTTGTCCACGTATTTCGGGATGCCGAATGTCCGCGTGATCTGCCGGAGTTTGTCCTCGGCCGCCAGGTTCTGCCCGGCGGCGACAAGGTTGTCGACCTCGCGCATCAACTCGTCAAATTTCCGCTCCGCCTCCTGGTTGATCCACTCGACGGCCCTGTCGTATTGCTTGCGGGCGGCCGCGGAAGTCGACCACCTGTCAATGTAGCCCTGGCCCTCCTTCAGCGCGTCTCCGTACTGCATCCGCCCGCGGTAACCGTCGATCAGCCTGACGGCGTTCTTCCAGTCCTCATCCGCGCCTCTGTCATACCTTACATTGATGTTTTGCACGCAGATACTGGCTTTCTCCCGCACGAAGGAAGACTCCTCCGGCAGTTTCAGCTGCAGTCTTTCGCGGGCCGCATTGATGGCAACGATGGCGCTGTCCTTTTCGTGTGGTTTGTTCTCGTACTTGTCGAGAATCTGCTGCAGTTCGTCCTGAACGATCTTCTTTCTCAGATTGGGGATGGCGGTCTTGGCATTTCCTCCGTGCGTGGTACGGGGATATCGGGCGGCGAGCTGCTGGTACGTCTCGAGCGCATCGAAGAGCGTCTTGGGGTTCTCACACTCCTGGCAGGCCTGGTTCCACAGCTTCTCGGCCTGTTTGTCCGTGTAGTAGCCATACACCCAATAGGAAACCAAGCCGAGCGCCACAAGTCCGATGGCGACGCCGATCGCGAGCGCCTTCGCGGGGAACTCCTGCCGCTTGGCGCGTTCCAGATGAAGCGGAACGACGCCGCCCGGCGCGGTGGTGGCGCTGACCGTGCTCCGGCGCTGGACGCTCTCCGAAAGCCGTTCGAGCTCCGCGGCGAACGCGGCCACTTTCGGGAATGCTCGTTCACCTTCAGCCAGCAGTTGAACCACCAGGGCATTCAACTGGCTGCCGAGAGCATCGCGCGACATGGGCATGCTCACCGAGCCTGCGGTTCCCGGGGTCCGAGCCTCCTGGGGCAGGTCCTTTCCGGCCGCGGCAAGGTGCATGAGCCGGGCGAGAACGCTGAGGACAGGCTCGGATGCGCCCCCCTCCATGGGCGCTCCGGCGCCCACTCGGCTCATTCGGACGTCCCCCTTCTCCGACAGGAGGACATCTTCGGGCCGGAGCCACAATTGCTGGACGCCGGCACCCTCGGCATACGCGAGCGCGCGGGCGATCTGCGTGGCGATGGCGAGGCGCTGGGCCGACGACATCTTCTCCTGACACGCGAGGAACTCCGGCAGCGTTCCTCCCTCAAGGAATTCCGTCGTGTAGAAGCAGGCCGGGCCCTCCTCGCCCATGTCGAAGACCGAAAGCAGGTTCGGGTGGTTCATGCGGGCCATAACCCGCGCGTCGGCGAAAAACTTCGCCCTGATGGCCGGGTCGCCCGCGTACTTCGGACGGAGAGCCCGGAACAGCACGATGCGGCTCATGGAGATCTGCGATGCCTTGTACGTAGCCGTATATTCCGAGCCGCCCAGGTAGGCCAGGATCTTGTGGCCCCCGATCGTCGTGGCGCTCGGGATGTCGGCCGGGAGCGTACGCTCAGGGAGCGGCGGCGCGGGCGGAGAGGCGGGAGCCGCTTGCCACGCGGATACCAGTCCGCACTTGGGACACTTGATCCGCCCGCTCCCGGAGGCCTTGGCGATGCGGAACTTGGATGAGCAGCCGGGACAAGTGAACACCTTCTTCCTCGTGGCAGGGTCCGATCAGGCCGAACTTGAAGTCTGCGAAGTGATTATATCGGAGCCACGGAGGAGGTGCAAGGGCGAGCGAGCGCGTCGGCATTTGCGTTGATGGCTCGATCGCACCTCGTTTCGTCTTTCCTCGGGTGACCCGGCTCTGCGCCGCTCCGCAGGCATAGTTCACGCGTCGGGCGTTGGTGTGTAGTCAACGGATGGATTTCGGGCGGTTCGATTCCTGCGGCCGGAGCGTCAGGTCAACTTGAAGTCGCCATGCTTCTTGATGTGCTCGGCAAGGCCGCCGTCCTCGAGGATGTTCTGCATGACGGGCGGAAGCGGCGGGAACGGAATCTCCGTGCGCTGCGTGAGGTTCTTGAGGATGCCGGCGGCGAGGTCGACTTCGAGTTCGTCGCCCTGGTTGATGAGGCCGGTGTCGAGCTCGATGGCGGGCAGGCCGACGTTGATGCAGTTGCGGAAGAAGATGCGCGCGAACGACTTGGCGATGACGGCGCTGGCGCCGGCGAGCTTGATGATGGTAGGGGCGTGCTCACGGCTGGAGCCGAGGCCGAAGTTGCGGCCGCCGACCACGAAGTCGCCCTTGCTCATCTTGGACGCGAACGTGGGGTCGGCGTCTTCGAGCACGTGTTTTGCCAGTTCCGGCAGGTTGGACCGGAGGTGGAAGAGCCGCCCCGGACAGATCAGGTCGGTTGAGACATCATCACCGAATTTCCAAGCTTTGCCTATCATGAGTGCGCACCTGTGTAAGGGGGGAGAAAAGGGGAACTGGAGAAAGGGGGAAGAGCGTTCTCCGACGCCACTCTTCGCACGTCCAACGGGATCACGCCGAAATTGAAGAGAAGCCCAACTTCCTGCCCAACAGCTTTCAGATACGATCGCGCTTGTGCGTAATGTTCTCTTCTGACTTTCTCAATTGTCTTGAGTTCGACGACCAGACAATCATCCACAAATAGATCAAGATGGTGATCGCCGACGAATCGGCCGCGATATGTGACTTTAATCTCTTTCTCGGACTCAAACGGGATGCCGTTCTCAGCGAGCTCTATTTCGAGGGCCCGGTGATAAATTGACTCGAGGAAGCCGGGCCCGAGGGCTTTGTGCACCCGGACGGCACACCCGATGACGCGGCCTCTGAGAATCGAGAGGGCGTCTTCCCCATTTCTCCCTTTCCCCATTTCCCCTTTCTCACACAGTTCCCCCACCTTACACCACCTCCCTCGGGTCGGAGATGCGGCCGGTGACAGCGGTGGCGGCGGCTGTGGCCGGGGAGGAGAGGTAGACGAAGGCTTCGGGGTTGCCCATGCGTCCCTTGAAGTTCCGGTTCGTCGTCGCCAGGCACGCTTCTTTGTCGCCCAGGATGCCGCCGTGCACGCCGACGCAGGCGCCGCAGCCGGAGGTGGTGACGGTGGCTCCGAACTTGATGAATGTCTGCACGAGCCCGGCGTCCAGCGCCTCCTGAAGCACTCGGGGCGAGGCGGGCGTAATGATCACGCGAGTCCGTTTTGCACGCTTCCGGCCTTTCATGATCTTCGCCGCGACGACGAGGTCCTCGAAGCGGCCGTTCGTGCAGCTTCCGATGAAGACCTGCTGGATGGGCACGTCGCCAACCTCGCCGATCCGCCGCACGTTGTCGACCGTGTGCGGGAAGGAGACCATCGGGACAAGCTCGGACGCGTTGATCGGGATCACGCGCTCATACGCCGCGTCACGGTCGGGCCGGATCGGCCGGAAGTCCGTGGGGCGGCCGTGCCGGGCCAGATAGTCGCAGGTGATGTCATCGGCCGCGAGGAGTCCGGTCTTGGCGCCCGCCTCGACGGCCATGTTGGCCAGGGTCAGCCGCTCGGACATCTGCATCGTGTCGATCACCGACCCGCCGAATTCGAGGGCCTTGTAGGTGGCGCCGTCGGCCCCGAGCATGCCGATGAGATGAAGCATCAGGTCCTTCGAGTAGACGCCGCGAGGCATCTTGCCCGCGACCTCGATGCGATACGTCCGAGGGACACGCAACCAGGTCTTGCCGAGCGCGATGGCCATTGCGACGTCGG
>CAYXNI010000131.1:0-6802 GCA_964466285.1 uncultured Planctomycetota bacterium
GATGGGCTTCGTCGAGTTCAGCCTGTTCGAGCGGTCGTGGCTTCTGCTGGGCATGGAGGAGGCCCTTGTCTGCTACCTCACGCGGCCGAAAGAGATGTACGAGCTGGTCGGGGCGATCGCAGACTACAAGATCGAGTTGATCGGGCGATTCCACGAGACGGCGAAGCTGGACATGGTGTGGTTCGGCGACGACTGGGGCACGCAGCGCGGCCTGTTCATCCCTCCCGCCATCTGGCGTGCCGTCATCAAGCCGCACCAGAAGCGGTGCTACGATTTCATGCACGCCCGCGGCCTCCTCATCGACCAGCACTCGTGCGGCCGCATTGAGGAGATTTTCGCCGACCTGGTCGAGATCGGCGCCGACATGTGGAACCCATGCCAGCCGTGCAACGACCTCGCCGGACTGAAACGAAAGTTCGGAGACCGCATCAGCTTCAGCGGCGGCATCGACAGCCAGTTCGTGCTGAACCGGCCCGGCGTCACGGAGGCGGAGGTCCGGGCCGAGGTCCGCAAGCGCATCAGCGAGATGGCCCCGGGCGGCGGGTACATCGCCACCCCCAGCCACAGCGTTCCATACGACCCCAAGATTCTGGCGGCGATGGAAGACGAGATTCGCACCTTCGGCCGGCAGATCTACGCCCCCATAACCGCGAAGGGCAAGAAGCTCCCGAATGAATCTTGATGTGCAAGATGACAGCATGGCACGCGGCGGCGTCAGCTCTTCGTACTACAAGCGGGCAGGACTTTCTTTTTCTGAAGAGTTTGGACAGGATTGACAGGATAACCGGGATGAATGACCAAAGGAATCCAGTCCATCCTGTAAATCCTGTCAGAGATTCTCTTCGTGTACGGCCCCCGGCCGCGTTGTGTGCTTCGCGCTCGTCGCGGTGAAATGATCATCCAAGTTCACGGAGCGTGTCGAGGACGACGGGGACCGATTGCTCCCAGTTCCTGGGCACGTCTTCAGAGATCTCAAGGGCGAGGCCACGCTTCCCGGCGCGCTCGCGCTTGGCGATCACCTCTGCGCGAAGCTCGGCTGGCGGCCGGCCGTACACCTCCAGGTTGATGTTCGCCCAGAAGACCTTGTCCGGCCACACCGCGCGGCACTCGTCGTAGTACATGTTCCCTTCGGGCGGCTCGGTCAGGGATTCGATCATGTCGAAGGGCGCGGCGGCGATCTGGCCGGCGATCACGCGGAGCGCGCCGTCGTAGTGCACCATCACCCGCTTGCCCGCGGCATGGAGCATGGGCACGGCCTCGTTGTACACACTGACCAGCAGGTCGCGGTAGCGGTCGGGGCCGAGCATGCTGATCGTCAGGTTCTCGAACCACTTCACGAACCGCCCCGGTCCGGCGGCAATGATCCGCGTCTCCTCGAGGAACTGCTTCTTCTGCGCCTCGAACAGGTCGAACAGCTCCGGCACCTCCATCGCGACGTCCATGCAAAACTGCTGCGTACCGGCCCAGTCGACGTTGATGCTCATCGCCGGGGTCCGAGAGCCGGTCACGATCGCGATGCCGGTATCGCCGGCGGCCTTGTCCAGTTCCTCGAAGCCCTTGTAGTCGGGAACCAGCTCGGTGTGCTCGACGATCCACTGGCGGATCTTGTAGTCCTTCGGAGTCTTGACCCAGGCCTCGTGATGCCAGCCGTTGAGGCTCACGTTGCGGAGCGTGCCGACGGGCGTTTCCTTCCTGGAGATTACGTATCGGCTGTTGCCATCGACTTTCTCCTCGTACGTGGTCTTGACGTCGTGCTCGACGTGCGCGCACGTGCCGCCGTGGTGGCAGAGGCCCAGGCCCTGGTCGACGAGGCGCCGCCATCGGTCGTCCTTGAGGTCGGTCATCCAGTTGTAGATAGAGAGAGGGGTGCGTTCGGGCGTGCCGCCGTCGAGCACGGTGGTCAGGAGTTCACGGGCCGTCATCTCTCTTGATCCTCTGAAGAAAGCGGGAACGGGGACGAAGGGAGCGAATGATCATCATTACCAGTCGCTGAGGGCTGAGAGTTGTCCCCACAACTCGACCAGACTCATGGGCGCCTCCGGGCTCTCCACCGTCGGCAGCAGGCGGAACTGCTTCTGCCGGCCGCGCATCTTGATGATGATGACGAAGGACTCGTCCCCGAGCCATACGTAATCACCTTCAGGCACGGAGTCCAGTACGGTGGAGGCGAGCTTCCAGATGTCCTGTGACAACTCGGGGTCCAGTGGAGCGCGGCTGGACTCATCGTCTTCGCCGATCAGGTTTGCGACCATGTAGCCGTCGGCAAAGACCTTGTGGTACATCCATGCGTCGCCTCGTTCGTCGTTAATGTAGAGCGTGACGTGGTCGCCCTGCGGGGCGTCAACCTTCGAACGGCACCCGGGGTTGAAAAAGAGTGCGGACAACGAAAGGAAGAGAGCGATTACGGCCTTCATCAGATTTCTTTCCACAATGCAGCGGCGGCTTGTCACGCTCTTACCCCGAGGAACGGCCTGAGGGCATCCACGACGGCCTCGGCGCATTTGTTCTGGCCGGCCGGGCTGAGGTGCACCTGGTCCGCGTCCAGGTACTTGTCCGGGTCGGACCACACGACGCCGTGCAGGTCGTTGACGGGGATGTCGTGGCGCCTCATCAGGTCGAGTGCGGCGGCGTTGTAGGCGTCGATCTCCTCGTTTCGCCAAGACCACTCTGTGGCGCGGAAGGGGCGGGCTGGATGCACGGGCGTGGTTGTGGCCCAGATGACGTGGGCCTTGGCGACGACGATCCGTTGGAGGGTGAAATCGAGGATGAGGCGATACATGTCGAGCGGGATTTGCCTGGGGGTTCGCTCGGGGTTGTGGCCGCAGTCGTGGATGCCGTTGTTCCAGTGGATGATGTCGGGGGTTCCGAGCTCGTGGAACCAACGCTCGAGCGAGGCGAGGGTGTAGAGCGCGTACTGGCAGTTGTCCTCCGGCCCGACGACCTCGGCCTTTCCGGCCAGGAGCGTGGCCACGTGGGGCTGGTAGCTCATGCGAATGGAATCGCCCAGGAGCAGGACTTTCGGCGGCTTCTTCATGCAAGCATCTCCTCAAGGCCCGGCCAACAACAGGAGAGGATAAACAATTTCCTGAGCCATTTCAACTGCTGGAGGAGTTTCATGGGTTCCTTCTTGATCTGGTGAGGGTCGGACGAGGAAAGGCAGGTATTCGCCTGTCCTCCCCGGGGCACAAGAACCACCCGTGTCCGTCCGGCGCTTCTCCGATCCTCCCGACGAGAAGCTCGGTGGTCAATGAAACAGGTGGCCAATGAAACTTGCGTCGCACAGCCCGGCGCGCTATGCTGGATCCACTTGGATTCACATTGTCGGCATCGACCGGTTCCCTTCAGGCGGACGGCTCTGTGCCCAACATCGAACCCGCGCTCCCGCCCCACCGGAACGCGCCCGCTGAAGTCGCCCTCGTCAAATGCAACGACTACGCCCGCGGTAATGTAGAGCGGGCCGTCAGCGAGGCCCTCGAACTCCTGGGCGGCATGCGGCGGTTCGTCCGCCCCGGCGCCAACGTCCTGCTCAAGCCGAACCTCCTGGCCCCGCATCCGCCCGAGGACGCGGTCACCACGCACCCCGAGATCGTCGCAGCGGTCGCACGGGCCGCCGTCCGGGCCGGAGGCAACGTGTCCATCGGGGACAGCCCCGGTCTCCGGTCGCTCGCCTTCGTCGCCGAGAAAGCCGGCATCGCCGCGGTCGCACGCGAGCTGGGCATCCCCCTCCGCGAGTTCGACGACCCCGTCGAACCCGCCCGTCCCCCGGCCGCCCGGTTCCGGAAGCTCTCGCTCGCACGCGCCGCCCTCGAGGCGGACGTGCTTATCAACCTCCCCAAGGTCAAAACCCATCAGCAAATGTTCCTGACACTGGCCGTCAAGAACCTGTTCGGCTGCGTCGCCGGCAAACAGAAGGTCGCCTGGCACATGAACGCCGGCCGCGATTCCGCGCTCTTCGCCCGCGTCCTGGTCGAGGTCTGCCAGGCGGTCTCTCCGGCCCTGAGCGTCGCCGACGCCGTCATCGGCATGGAAGGCACCGGGCCGTCCCACGGCGACCCGCGGCACTTCGGGTTCATCGCCGCCGGCCCCGACCCCTTCGCCCTGGACGCCGTCCTCACCTGGCTTCTTGGCTTCTCTCCGGAAGATTCCCCCGTCCTCACCGCGGCGCGGCAGGCCCGTGCCGACGGCCTCCCCGTCGGTGAAACCGACCTTGATCGCATCCGCCTGCTCGGCGCTCCGCCGGACGAGCTCCGCCCGGGCCGCGTGAGGCCTCCCGTGACCGGCCGCCTCATGTTCGTCCCCCGCCCGCTCGCCGGCCTCGTCCGCCGCCTCGTCACCGTCAAGCCACGGATCCGCCGGTCCCGGTGCCGGGGCTGCGGAGTCTGCGTCGAGTCCTGCCCCGCCCAGGCCGCAAAAATCATTGACCGCCGCGTGAGAATTGACGATACTTCCTGTATCCGGTGTTTCTGTTGTCAGGAACTCTGCCCGCACGGAGCGGTCAAGGTGAAACGTGGATGGCTCTCGGGCCTCGTTTCCAAGTGAGGGGGTGTAGCATGAAGATCGAAGTCACGAAAGCCGACAACTCTGTGCTGGTCGCGATGACCGGCGACCTGAGTTCGCGCGACGACCAGCGTCTCATCTCCGACCTCGTCAACGAAAAGCTCGCAGCAGGCGAGCGGGACTTTGTCCTTAACCTGTCCGAAGTTCCCTACATCAGTTCGCTCGGCATTGCCATTCTCGTCGCCACGTATGTCAAGGTAAACCGCGAGGGCGGGAAGCTCCGCCTCGTCAACCCGCGCCCGCGCGTCGCCGCGGTACTCGCCATGACCAAGGTGTCCGACGTATTCAAGACCTACTCGACTGTCGCGGAGGCGCTCAGCGCCAATTGACCGCCGCAAACAAGAGGGCTCGTTCAACCAGGCAGAGGGACAACATGATGCCCCCCCTTGTGAAGAAGCTCACCTTCGACCTGCGCAGCACCCGGGACAGCATCAACCGCGTGACCGACCTCATCTCCGGCGCCTTTGAAGACCTCAGCCTGCCCGAGGCGACGCTCTTCGACATCAAGCTCGCCGTGCAGGAAGCCGTCGTCAACGCCGTCGAGCACGGCAACCGGTGCGACGCGCGCAAGATGGTCCACGTTAGCTGCGACGCCACCGAGGACTCCGTCTCGCTGATTGTCCGCGACGAGGGCGAAGGCTTCGACCCCGCATGCGTGCCCGACCCTACCCTTCCTGGCAACATCCTCCGCGAGCACGGCCGCGGCATCTTCCTCATGAAGAATCTCTGCGATGAGGTCCGCTACAACGACAAGGGCAACGAGATCACCATCGTCAAGCGCCTCAGAAAGACCCGAGTTTGAAGTCCAAGGGCCGAGAGCCCGAAGTTCAGAGACAGAAAACCCGCCAGCCGATTCCGAAAGTTCCCCCGTTTCAAGACAGGCCAACAGCCGCAGAAACACGCTGAGCCTGCGTCTTGAACAACTTCAGACTTTGAACTTTGGACTTGAAACTACCCTTGCGGCAGTTCGTGTACCCGCTCGCACCGCGGGCACCGAACCTTGTCCGACTTGAACCCCGGCGGCACCTTCAGCCGCGCCCCGCACGGACACGGGATGAAGAAATAGTTGTTCGCCTTCCACAGCGCGTCCGACGTCTCGCGCGCCCGCTCTTCCGGCCTCCGCTGCGGCTTGGAAGGCTCCTCCCGCCACGGCGGCCGGACCCCGACCGGCCGAGCCGTCTTCAGGGCGCTTGACGGCACCAGCCCCCCGCCCCGCGCCCGCTCGTACGCCTCCTCATAATCCGCCAGCGACGCCCCCGCCATCGAGCGCAGAACACGGACACGATCTTTCGTCGCCGGATGCGTCGACGTCAGGCTGGACGCCGACATGGCGCCCTGAAGCGGATTCACGATATACATCGGCGCCATCGCCCGGTTCTTCTGCTCCGCCATGCCTGGGTCGGCTGAAATCTTTTCGAGCGCCGACGCCAGCCCCTCCGGATAGCGCGTGTACGACGCACCACACGCGTCCGCCAGATATTCCCGCCGGCGCGACAGCGCGAAATACAGCATCTGCGCCGCGATCGGACCAAGAATCGCGAACAGAATCGCCGCGATCATCAGGACCGCCTGCGCCTGGTCCCCGCCCCGGCCCCGCGAGCGGCTCCGGTGGCGGCCGCCTGAGAACCACAGGTACCGCAGGAACACGTCCGCCATCAGCGCGATCACGCCGATCATCACCGCCGCCATCATCACGTACAGGATGTCCCGGTTCTGCACGTGCGCCAACTCGTGTGCGACCACCCCCTGCACCTCGTCCCGGTTCAGCCGGTTCAACAGCCCCGCCGTCACCGCGACCGAGGCGTGCTCCGGGTCCCGGCCCGTCGCAAACGCGTTCGGCCGCGGATCGTCGATGATGAAGATCCGGGGCATCTTTGGCAGCCCCGACGCGATCGTCATTTCCTCCACGATGTTGAACAGAGTCGGGTGATCGGCCCGCTGGATTTCCTTCGCCCCCGCGCTCGCCAGGAAGATCATGTCTCCGCCGTAATAGCTGACCAGCGACATCAGGATCCACAGGATGAACGCGACGAACGCCCCGACGAGCCACGCCCCGCGCGCCTGCGGCGCGACCACACCCGCGATCAGCATGCCCGCCCCGATCATGACCATCGCCATGATCGTGATCAGGACCACCGACCTCCGCTTATTCGCCGCAATCAGTTCCCACATGAGGCTTATGTCACCGCGTTCAGGCTCCCGCCGTGGCCAAAGACATCAGCCCACGACGACAGCCGTGGAGATT
>CAYXNI010000132.1:0-6782 GCA_964466285.1 uncultured Planctomycetota bacterium
AGTTAAGGCCGATCGCCGGTTTCACTCGGTCCTCCTGAGCGCGCGTCCGGGCAGAAGGCCGTTGTGAACGCCCTTCTCGATGACCGCCTGGCCGTTCACGATGACGTACGGGATGCCCGCTGAGGTCTGGTGCGGGTCCTCGTAGGTCGCGCGGTCGGCGATGGCGCCAGGGGCGAACACCGTGATGTCGGCGAACGCCCCCTCGCGAAGCACACCGCGGTCGGTTAATCCCAACCGCTGCGCCGGCAGCGAGGTGATCCTGCGCACCCCTTCCTCCAGCGACATCAGCTTCTCCTCACGGACGTATTTGCCGAGGAAGCGGGCGAACGTGCCGTAGGCCCGCGGGTGCGGCTTCTCCGGGCTCAGCCGGTCCTGCAGAACCCGCGCCCTGGCGTCGGACCCAATGCAGACAAACGGCCACGACAGGATGCGGCGCAGGACCTCCTCGAACATCGAGAAGAAGACGGCGGTCGGCTTCTCCCGGTGCTGCGCGAGCAGGTTCATCACGGCGTCGACCGGCCGCTCGCCCCGGATCTCGGCGATCTCCCGCAGCGTCTTGCCGTTGTATTCCGGATCCTCGTCCACCGGCACGGACGACAGCACGATGCTGTCCCAGTACTCCGGCTCAGGATGGTCGGCGAAGACCTCCTGCTCGATCCGGCTCCGTGTGCCGGGGTCATGCAGGCGTTCCATCCGCGCCTCGACCGGGCCGTCGTGCACCCAGTTCGGCAGGATGACGCCGATGTCGGTCGCGGACGCGGTGTACGGGTACCGGTCGCATGCGAGGTCGATGCCGCTCGCAATCATTCCGTGCAGGCGCCGGTCCAGCCAGTCGATCTTGTGCCAGTTCTGCTTTCCCGAGAGCTTGACGTGCGAGATCTGAAGGCGGGCGCCGCTGGTCCGGGCGATGAACTCGCTCTCGTCGATCGCTTCTTCGATCTGGCCGCTCTCGCTTCGCATGTGCGTGGCGTAGAGCGCGCCTCGGTCGCCGGCCGGCTTCGCCACGGCCGCGATCTCCTCCTGCGATGCGAAGCACCCGGGCGGGTAGATGAGGCCGGCGGAGACGCCGAAGCAGCCTTCATCGAGGCTGCGGATGACCTCGGTCTGCATCAGCTCGATCTCGCGGGGCGACGCAGCCCGCGAACTCCGGCCCATCACGAACGACCGCACCGAGCCGAGCCCCGTCAGGAACGCCCGGTTGATTGACATGCCCGCATCGCTGAGGATCTCGAAGAAGTCCGCGGCCGACCGGTAGCCCCCGTCCTCCATGCGCGTGGGAAACGGGGAGTAGCCGCAGTTGCCGTCCACTTCCGTGGTGACGCCGTCGTGGACCTTGCTGTCGGCCGTCCGGCCGTCGATCACGGCACTCCCGCCGTGGGCGTGAATGTCGATGAAACCCGGAGCCGCAGCATAGCCCGCCGCGTCGATCGTCCGCTCCGCCGCCAGATCCAGGTTCGGCGCGATCCGCCGGATCCTGTCGCCGCCGATGGCGATATCCGCACTCAGCGCCGGGGCGCCGGTGCCGTCAATCACACTGGCGTTCTTGATGAGCAGCGAAACCAAGCCACTTCCTCCGCGTAGCGCCGGATGACTACCGCCGCCGGACGCCGCCGTGCCGGATGACGGCATTCGCGCGCGGCGCCATGATGTCCGTCTTCCGCTGCGCCACGAGTTCCACCGTGACCTGCTGCGCCTTCGCACCCTCTGCCGATGCCTCGGATGACACAGGCGCCTCTCCCACTGGCCCAACAACGTTCAACACGCCGGTCCCGCCCGCCGGGATCGTCACCTCAACGGCCGCAACGTTGGGGCCTGCTGTCACGGACTTCACGTGGACCTCGACCGACAGACTGTTGCGCACATCGAGCCCCGCATCAGTTCTTGTCACCTGAACTTGGTCGTTGAAGGCGCCCGGCCCGCCCACAACGGCGGAATCGTCGATCTCCGCGTCGATGTCCAGCACCATAAGGTACGTCGCACTGTACTCGGCCAGTTGGCCTGCGTATTCCCTCTTCTCGCCCGCGCCAGGCCCGCTCAGCTCGAGCACCACCGGTTCCCCGATGTGCCGTTCAAGCAGCGGCTCATACGCGTTGGCGACCCGGCCCAGCAGCGTCGTGCCAACGCTCTCAATGTCCTTCCCCCCCGTTGTCAGCACCGCGGTGGGTTTCACCTTCTGAACCTGGCCGAGGAACGCACCGATCGCCTTGCTGAATGCATCTTTCAACGTATTGACCAGGTTACGAATCTTCCGCCACGTCCGCCTGATCGGGCCGGGGTAGGCCAGCCGTCTGATCTGCCGTTCGCGCCGCCGCTGGTTCCTCGATGTGATCTGATCGTGAAACCGGAACACGGCAAATACGTTCTGCATGTCCGCCTCATAGAACATGTAGGACGTCCGTACCGGCTGCCTGGCCGGCTCGTGGGGAGTCGCGTAGCTCAGCACAATGCCTTTGCTGAAGACCTGCAGCGTGCCCCAGATCGCCTTCCCCGTCTTCAGCCAAGCCGTCGCGTGGAACCCGTGGAACATCTTGAGGCACCGATCACGCTGCCGGGCCGCCACAAACGTTGTGATGACAACCGGCAGGAAGATGAAAAGCAGCACCAGGCCGAACGTCGAGTTGAACAGCTTCGACCAGATGTCGGGCTGGGGCTGCGCAACAGGGGCGGGTGCGTCAGCGCCAAGAGCCGCTGAGCACGTCACCGCAAGCGCCATTGCCAGGAAGATGGCCCAGGTCCATCGAGTACGCATGTGCATGAGGAACAGACCCGCGAGAACAGACACGCCACTGCTGCTATTTCTTCTCCGGTCTCAGGATGATCTCTTTGACCGTGGCGGGATCGACCGTGGCTTCGGCGTCAGCAAAGAGGCCGATGCCTCTCCAGACGAGCGGCGATTCGCTGTCCACTGTGCATTCCAGCACCTTCCCGTCGACGGCCGTCAGCTTGAGCCGAATCGCCTTCGCATCCTTTTCCGCCGCCAGGAACTCGATCTTGGACAATTTGTCGAGCGGCACCTCGAGGTGCATCTTGTCGGTCTTCACCGGCAGCTTCTTCAGGCTCTTGAACGACGTCCCAAACAGGCCCGAGCTCTCCGTCCCAACATCGAGGGCCTTCAGCTCGACCTTATCGCCGTTGCGGTAAACGACGGTCACCGCGTCCTTCTCGTCGGCCGCGGATGCCAGCCCGCACACCGCGCAAGCCAGGACGAACACGAAAACCGAGGCAAGAGCGTTTGTTCGCATAATCCACCTCCAGATGTTATCTTTCGAGACAATTAGATGATATTCACCGAACCTTGTCAATGCAATAACGAGGCAATGACGAGCCGCAAGCTACCGCCGCGGCCTCAGCGCGTATGTCTTTCCCGGCCGCGTCTTGAACGCGCACACTCCGGGCTCCGGCCGCGTCACCTTAACGGCCCCGCCGCCGGACTTCACGTCGAGGGGCGCCTGTGCGCGGACGCGGCACGTGCCACCCAGCGTCGACCGGATCACGGCCGAACTCAGCCTCCCCCCGCCCCACGCGATGTCAACCTCGAACCCGCCCCGGGCGCACAGGCCCTTCACGCGCCCATCCGGCCAGGCCGAAGGGAGCGCGGGCAGGAGCTTGATCTCGCCCACCTGGTCTCCGTCCGGCGAGTCGGCGTGGCTCTGGAGCAGCATCTCGGCCAGGCCCGCCGTCCCGCCGAAGTTCCCGTCGATCTGGAAAATGCGCGGCGGGTGCAGGTCCAGCAGACTGACCGTGGCGAAATCCGTGATCAGGTGCCGCAGGTGCTCTTCCGCCAGGTCGCCCTCGCCAAGCCGCGCCCACAGCCCGACCACCCACGACCGGCTCCAGCCGGTGTGTCCGCCCCGCGCCGCGAGCCGCCGTTCCAGCGACACCCGCGCCGCCTGCGCCAGCATCGGCGTCCCGCGCCGCGTGATCTCGTCGCCCGGAAACAGCCCGATCAGGTGCGAGAAGTGCCGGTGACCCGGCTCCGCCTCTTCGTAGTCCTCAAGCCACTCCTGAAGCTGGCCGTGCTTGCCGACCTGGAGCGGCGCGAGCTGGTCCAGCAACCCCTGCCACTCGCGGCGTTCCTTCGCGTCGACGCCGAGGACCTCACTCGCCGCGATCAAGTGCGTGAAAACGTCGTGGATGATCTCAAGGTCCATCGTCCCCGCGATGCACAGCGACACCGGGCTGACACCGCCCTTGAACGCGTTCTCAGGCGACTGCGACGGCACCGGCACGAGACATCCTTTGTGCGGGCTCTTCGGACGCGGGTCGCGCACGAGGAAGTCCTGGTAGAAAAGCGCGATCTCCTTGAACAGCGGATACGCCCGCGTCCGCAGGAACTCCGTGTCGCCGGTATACGCGTAGTGCCACCAGTAATGCTGTGCGAGCCAGCCTGCGGCGGCCGTCCACTCGCTCCAGCCGCTCTCGGTCTTGAGGCACTTGCACCACACGTCACACACGATGGGGATGAACACACCGCGGCACCCGTAAATGCTCATCGCCGCATGGCGCGCAGCCGGCAGCAGGCGGTCAACATAGTCGAACAGCGGCTCGGCGCACTCGGACAGGTTGCACGCCTCGGCCGGCCAGTAGCACATCTGGATATTGACGTCGTGATGGAAGTCGCAATTCCACGGCGGCTGGAGGTCTTCGTTCCACATTCCCTGCAGGTTGGCTGGCAGGCCGCCCGGCCGCGAGCAACTGAGCAGCAGGTACCGGCCGTAACGGAAGTAGAGAGCCTCGAGGTCGGTGTCGGGCTTACCCGCTTTGAGGTCTTCGAGACGCCGGTCGGTGGGAACATCGGGCTTCGTGTCGGCGGCCAGCCGCAGCTCGACGCGGCCGTACAGCCGCCGGTGCTTCGCAACGTGAGCCTTGAGGCGTTTCCCGTAGTCGGCCTTCCGGCACGCGGCATCGACGACCGCCGTGCAGCGCTCCTTGAACTCGGCCGTGCGGTACGGGTCGGTCACGATGCAGAGAAGGACGAGCACCTCGTCCGCGCCTTCGACCGCGATCTCGGCCCCCTTCGCTTCAAGCGTCGCGGCGTGCACGACCCGGCCGCCTTGCTGAATGACGGCGGCCGACGCGGCGAACCTGATCTTCTCGCAGAACTCGCCGACGAACCCGATCCGGCCACCCTCGGCCCACGGCTCAAGAGTACATTCCGGGTCGTCCTTGCGCGAGAGCTCGACCGCGCACGTCAGTGCGCCGGGCTGGTCCGCCGCAAGCCTGACCACCAGCACGTTGTCATCGTTCGACGCAAACACCTCCCGTGTGTACGTCACGCCGTCCCGGCGGTAAGTCACGCGGGCGATGCCGGCGGCGAGGTCGAGCTCGCGGACGTAGCCGGACGCGCCGGAATGGCCGGGGAAGCGGACCATGAGGTCGCCGACGGGCTGATACGCGTCGACGCTGTGCGCGCTCTGGAGCGTTAGCAGCCGCTGGCACGCCTGGCCGGCCTCGAAAGTCTTGCCCTCGAAGAACAGCTTCCGGATCGCGGGGAGATGATGGGCACACTTCGGGTTCTCGCGCCATTGAAGCTTGCCCCGCCACAGCCTGCCGTGGTTCAGCGCCAGCCGCTCGGCCTCAACCCCGCCCAGAACCATCGCCCCGATAAACCCGTTGCCGACTGGCAGACCATCCTTCCATTCCGAGGCAGGCTGCCCGAACCACAGCCGATCAACCGTATCGCACGACCGTTCTATACCCACATCGTTTCCTCCAAGCGTGGACTGTCGCAAAGCTGGCGAATAGTAGAACACCCGGCCCGATAGCGGGTCAAGAAGACAGTTATCATTCACTCGTCCCCCGCCGGTCGCCCGAAGAGAACCTGCGGCGCAGCATGCGAGATCATCACCGGAACCATGCGGCCACGCAAGTCGTCCGGCCCATCGAAGAGCACCCGGACGTACCGGCCGGTGTAGCCGCAGAGCTGGCCCGACCGGCCGCGCGCGGTCTCGGCCAGGACCTCGACCGTTTCGCCGACGAACTGCTCCTTGTAAGCGAGCGCCAGACCGGAGGCGACCTCCTTGAGGGCCTCCTCACGCCGGGTGATGACCGCGGCGGGACACTTACCGGACATCGCGGCCGCCGGTGTGCCCGGCCGGCCGCTGTACGGGAAAATGTGCATCCGGTTGAACCCGGCCGCCTGCGAGACCGCGATGGTCTCGCCGAAATCCGCGTCCGTCTCGCCCGGAAAACCAACTATGACGTCCGTCGTAAACGACGGCCGGTCGAGCCGGCAGCGGATGCGCCCGAGCGCGCCGAGAAACTCGGCCGACGTGTATCGGCGCTTCATCTGCCGCAGCACCCGGTCGCTCCCGCTCTGAAGCGGCACGTGAAAGTGCGGGCAAAGCCGGGGCGACTCCGCCGCGAGATCGAGCAGTGCCGGCGTGATCTCGTTCACCTCGATCGAACTCAGCCGCAGCCGCTCCACCGGCGTGGATTGCAGCACCGCGCGAACCAGTTCCGCCAGACCCGCACCCGAGCCGTCCCGGTACAAGCCGACGTGGATGCCCGTCAGGACGATTTCCCTGAAGCGCACCGAAAGCCGCCGGATCTCCTCCACCGCCTCGGCCATCGGCCGGCTGCGCGGACCGCCCCGCACCGCAGGCACGATGCAATACGCACAGCCCGCGTCGCAGCCCTCCTGGACTTTAACGAACGCCCGCGTGTGCCCTGCGAAGTCCGAGATGCCCCCGTCTGGCCACGGGTGGCGGCCTGACGCATCGGCAGGCGCCGCCGGCCCAAGCGAACCGCCCGCGACAGCCCCCCTGAGAACGTTCGCGAGG
>CAYXNI010000133.1:0-6741 GCA_964466285.1 uncultured Planctomycetota bacterium
ACGGTGCGTTGGGACGTTCTGGGCCCGGTCCCGGTGACGATCCAGGTGGTCGCTGCGAGCGACCGGGAGGCGCACGAGGCGACGGAGACCGCGTTCGCGGCGATGTCGCAGGTGAACAACCTGATGAACGGATACCTGGCGGGGAGCGAGATTTCGCGCCTGAACCGCAGCGGCGGCGCTCTGGTGCATGTGTCGAGTCAGACGGAGTACGTGCTTAGGCGGTCGATCTATTTCGGGGAGGTCACGGGGGGCGCGTTCGACGTGACGGCGGGCCCGGTGATCAGGCTGTGGAAAAGGGCCATCGAGGACGCGAAGGAGAAGGACGGGCGGGAGGTGAAGCTGCCGGATGCGAAGGAGCTGGAGGCGGCGAGGAAGCTGGTCGGCTACCGGAATCTGGATGTCGGGGAGAACACGGCGCAACTCAAGCTGCCCGGGATGAGCGTGGACCTGGGCGGGATCGCGAAGGGGTACGCGGTGGACAAGGCGGTGGAGGCGCTGAAGGCGCACGGGATCACGAGCGCGCTGGTGGACGCCGGGGGCGACGGTTATGCGCTCGGCACGCGGCCGGACGGGACGGCGTGGCGTGTGGGCATTCAGGACCCACGCGGCGAGGAGGGAGCGCGGCTTCGGCCGGTGGTGCTGCTGTCGAACATGGCTTACGCGACGTCGGGCGATTACGTGCAGTATGTGGACATCGGCGGTGTGCGATACACGCACATCGTGGACCCGCGGACCGGAGAACCGGCACGACAGGCGGCGAGCGCGACGGTCGTGGCGGGCGATTGTACGACGGCCGACGCCCTGGCGACGGGGGTCAGCGTTCTGGGCCCGGCGGACGGCCTGGCGGCGATACGGAAGGTGCCGGGGGTAGAGGTTATGGTGATTTCGGTGAAGGATGGGAAACTCGAGGTCGTGACGTCTGCGGGGTTCGACAAGTTCGTTGAAGATAAGCCGTGAACCGGCCGGCGCGGGGCATGACAAACCGGGGCGGGCGGAGCGGGTCACTTTGGGCGTCTTCTTGCCAATGTCATTTGTTGTAACCGTTTGCTTTACAGTGTTGATTGACGCGCAGTAATTCTCTAGACTAGATTATGCGAATCACGGGGCTGATCGATCCGGGTTGCCTGGGCCACGTAAGAGCCATCGGCGAGGCGGCTGGACGCAAGCAGGCACGGGCCGGAACTGAGGCGAGCCCTGAAACTGTTCCAAGGCGTTTCGTGCCCGGGCTGTGGGAGGCAGGGCTGCATGGCCAACGGGTTGTGAGATAGTTTTCTTGTCAGTGGCGAGCGAAGATGGTGATAGCCGCGGCAGGTCCAAGCATTAGTGGAGGAGGCGCCGGCGTGATGGATACGCACGAGAAGTGGTTCGTATTGAAGTTCCTTCTTGCGGTTCTGGCGCTGGTCATTTCCGTTGACGGTCTGGCGGGGGAGGCGCCGGGGCCTCCGGCGAATGATCCGGCGCTGAGGCTGTACTACAATGCGAATGCTCTTTATGCGCGGCGGCTGTACGAGCCGGCAATCGAGCAGTACGAGGAGTTCCTGAAGGCGAACCCCGGGCATGCGAAGGTTCCTCTGGCCGAGTGGGGCCTGGCGATCTGTTATTACAGCCTGGAAAAGTTCGACAAGGCGGCTCCGCTGTTTGCGAAGCTGGCGGGGAATCCGCTGGTCGAGGATCAGGAGCAGTTGCACAACCTTTGGGGCTCGTGCCTGCTGGAGTTGAAGAATCCCGCGGAGGCGGAAAAGGCGCTGGCGTGGACCGTTCAGAACGGGAAGACGGCGAGCCGGAAGATGGACGCGATGGCGGCGCTGGTTGAGGCGTTGTTCCTTCAGAGCAAGTGGGCGGAAGTAGTCAAGGTGAGCGAGGACCTGGTAAAAGCGGGGCCGGACTCGCCGTACGCGGCGGAGGTGCGGTATCAGGGTGCGGTGGCCCGGAGCAAGCTGACACCGCCGCAGTACGATGCGGCCGCGGCGGTCTTCGCCGCGCTGATCAAGGAGAGCAAGGACGAATCGCTCGTGCACCGTGCGACGTTCCAGCTGGCCGAGTGCCAGCAGCGGACGGACAAGCTGAAGCAGGCGGCGGAGTCATACGCGGCCGCGGCAAAGACCAAGACGGGGGTCTACAGCGAGTACGCCCAGTACAACCTGGGGATCGTTCAGTTCCTGCTGAAGGACTATGCTCAGGCCGTCGCCGAGCTGACCGTGTTCCGTCAGAAATATCCGCAGAGCGCCTCTCTGGCTCAGGCGGACCTGTACCTGGGGCGGGCGCATCTGGAGGCGAAGACTTTCCCGGCGGCGGAAGCCACGCTGAGCGCTCTGCTGGCGAACAAGGCGGTGGCAGGCGGCGCGACGCTGTGGCTGGCGCGGGCGTACGCGCGGCAGGGGAAGTTCGCGGAAGTGGAAAAGTTGCTGGGGCAGGCGGCGACGGCGTTCGCGAAGGATCCGGCGCTGCCAGAGTTGTTGTATGAGCTGGCCACGGCGCAGATGAGCCTGAAGAAATACAAGGAGGCGGCGGAGGCATACGCTGCGGCCGGGACGGGCGCCGGGCCTGGCCCGCTGGCGGTCGAGTCGCTGCGGCTGCAGGCGTTCTGCCTGCACAGCGCGGGCCAGTACGCCGGGAGCCTGAAGCTGTGCGAGGCTTTCCTGGCGCAGAACAAGACGCATCCCGAGGTGACCGAGGTGCTGTTCCTGAAGGGGGAGAACCTGACGCTTCTGAAGCAGGCGGAAGCCGCGGTGCCGATATACGAGGCTGTGATTGCGGCGGACCCGAAGCATCCGCGTGCAGCGCTGTCCAACCTTCGTCTGGCCCAGACGTACTACGAGAAGGGGGACTGGAAGAACTGCCTTGCGAAGCTGACGCCGCTACTGGAGGGCAACGTGGCGGGGGCGGTGTTCGACCAGGTCTGGTACATGGTGGGCGCATGCCAGTTCCGTCTGGGGGACTGGGGCAAGGCGATCGCGGCGTTCGAGAAGTTCATCAAGGAGAAGGCGGATCAGCCGAACGTGGACACGGCGATGTACAACCTTGCGCTGGCGTACCAGTACCAGAAGGCGCCGGACAAGGCGAAGGCGATGGCGACGCTGGCCGAGCTTGTGACGAACCCGAAGTACCAGAAGAGCGAGCGGCTTCAGGATGCACTCGTCGAGCTGGGCCGGCTGCAGTATGAGGCGAAGGAGCTGGTGGCCGCGCGAGCGACGCTCGTGAGGGTTGCGGCGGATGGGCCGCCGGCGGCGCAGTACTATCTGGGGTGGGTGGCGCTTGGCGAGAACAAGGACGCGGAAGCGGCGCAGTTCTTCGCGGCGATGGGGAAGCACCCGCAGCATGCGTTTGCGGCGGACGCGGCGCTGCAGCTTGCCATCCTTCAGATCCGGGCGAAGCAGCACAAGGAGGCGCAGGCGACGCTGACCGGCCTGCTGGCCGGGTACAAGGACTATGGGAAAAAGGATCAGGCGATCTACTACCTGGGTCTTTCACTGGCCCGGCAGGACCAGTACGCGCCGGCCATCGTGCAGTTCGTCGCCGTCCGGAAGGAGCACCCGAAGAGCGACAAGGCGGACAAGGCCCTGTACTGGCAGGCGTGGTGCGAGAAGCTCTCGAAGCACCCCGACGTGGCGAGAAAGCTGTACGAGGGGTTTCTTGCGGACTACGCGGGGAGCGAGCTGGCGAGCGACGTGAGCGTGGAGTTGAGCGAGCTGGAGTTTGAGCAGCAGACGGCGCTGGAGCGTGCGGCGGCGGAGAAGACGCCGGGGGCCGGCCTGCCCGCAGAGGTCAAGCAGGCGTACGGGGCGATCGTCAAGCGGCTGGAGACGCTGGACGTGATGAAGAAGCTCGGGGACGGCCCGCTCCGGAACCGGGCGCTCTATGTGCTGGGGTGGTGCTGTTTCAAGACAGATGACATGAGCAAGTCGGCGAAGGCGTTTGAGGACTTGATGGGCTCGAAGGAGGCGGGTGAGCTGGCCGGGTCGGCGTGGTTCCAGGCGGGCGAGGCGCGGATGAAGCTGCGGGAGTACGAGGCGGCGTGCCAGCACTTCACGAAGGCGGCGGCGATCCAGGGCCCGCAGCACGAGGCCGCGCTGCTGCGCCGTGCGCAAACGGAGGCACTGACGAACAAGTGGCCGCAGAGCCAGGCGTCGACGCAGGAGTTCGTGAAGGTCTATCCGGCGAGCAAGTTCAAGGCCCAGGCGCAATTTGCGCTGGGTTGGGCGCTGGAGAACCAGAAGCAGTACGCGGAGGCCATCCCGGTCTATGCCGAGATCGTCAAGGCGGGCGCGATTGATGAGATCAGCGCCCGGAGCCAGTTCCAGATCGGCGAGTGCCTGTTCAACCAGAACAAGCTGGACGAGGCGATCCCGCAGTTAATCATGGTGGACAGCGCGTACAGCGCGTTCCCCGAGTGGAACAGCAAGGCGTTGCTGGAGATGGGCCGGGTGCTCGAGGCGCAGGGGAAGAAGGACAAGGCGGCGGAGCGATACAAGGAAGTGATGAGCCGGTTTCCGAAAACGGACGCGGCGGAGGTCGCCGAGAACCTGTTGAAGAAGTTGTCTGGAGGTTAGTGGCGCCGGCACATTGAGCTGTTCGGACGTTCGGGCCGGTGCGATTGTGCGATTGTGTGATTGTGTGAGGTGTTTACAGGCCGTTCACAAGAGTCAGAGGAAGAAGCTGCCATGTTAAATGCGAGATATGCGAGGAGCCGGATTCTGGTGGGTCTTGTGGTGTTGATCGGGCTGCTGGTGATTCGTCAGGCCCTGGCGCAAGATGGAGGCGATCCTGGCGGCGGGAAGAATGGGGCGGCGAAGGACGGAAACCCCGAGACCCTGTTCGAGCTGATCCTGGCGGGCGGGGTAGTGATGATCCCGCTGGGCATGTGCTCGGTCGCGGCGGTGGCGCTCGCGATCGAGCGGGCGATGAACCTGCGGCGGCGGAACGTGATTCCTGGTGATTTCCTGGTGGGGCTGAAGGAGACGCTGCAGAAGACGAGCTGCGACGCGGATGTGGGTGTCGCGTACTGCGAGAAGCGGCCGTGCGCGATCAGCAACATCTTCAAGGCGGGCCTGGCCCGGATGCACGATGGCGAGGCATTGATGGAGAAGGCGATCGAGGACGCCGGGGCGCACGAGGTACACAAGCTGAAACGGAGCCTGCGGCCGTTGTCGGTGATCGTGACGGTCTCGCCCCTTCTGGGGCTGCTGGGCACGGTGTACGGGCTGATCTCGGCTTTCCAGTCGACCACGGCCATGGGCGTGGGGAAGAGCGTGGCGTTGGCGGTCGGCATCTACCAGGCTCTGGTCACAACTGCGGCCGGCCTGACCATCGCCATCCCGGCCCTTGTTGTCGTCCAGCTCCTCTCCAGCCGGATTGATTTCCTTGTGGACGACATTGACCACAACGCGATTCAGTTGCTGGAGTATACGGTCCGCAGCAAAGGGCACCCCGTGGCCTCAAAGACATAAGGAGGCTGGGCGATGAGAATACTCAGACAATCTTCCGAAGCCGAAGAGGCGCCGATCGACATCACGCCGATCATCGACCTGATGTTCACGATGGTAATCTTCCTGTTTGCGACGACCACGTTCACCGAGGAGGAGCGCGACATCAATGTGAAGCTCCCCGAGACGAGCAGCGCGAGTTCACTCAGCACGGCGACGAAGGTGATCGTGATTAACGTCCGCGGCAACGTGGCCGAGGGCGACCCGGTTTACACGGTCATCAACCAGCCTACTGATCTCGCGCAGCTTCGGACGATCCTGGGGAAGGCGGTGACCGAGAACGTGAACCAAAAGATCCTGATCCGTGGCGACAAGTACGCGCTGCATGGGAACGTGGCCAACGCTGTCGCCGTGTGCCGGGAAGTCGGCATTCAAGAGGTGAACATCGGCTACGATTTCAAGCCGATCAAGCCGTAGCGAGGAAAGGGTAAGCAGCACATGAGGAGTCGTGCGTGCCGGACCGGCCGCAGAAGGCCAGCAACGGGGCAGGCAGGCGGCGGGTTCCGCGCTGGTTCTGGTTCACGTTCGTGGGCGTGGTCCTGGGGCTCGCGCTGCTTGCGGCGGCCGGTGCCGTCGTCGCCCTGGTGAAGCCCGGGCTGTGGCAGGCGTACACGGACGGCCTCACGATCTATCTGCGCGCGAACGACGCGGCCATCCGTCGAGTGGCCTGGGAGCCGCCGATCACTGTCGGCGGAAAGATAAACGAGACCGGCGACAACGTCGCGGGCGGCCTGTCCCAGACGGGCCGGATCCTGGTCTTCTCCAGGCGGCTGCCTGACAAGAAGGATGCCGACCTGTATATCGCTCGGTTCGACGGGGAGAAGTGGTCGGACCCGGAGCCGCTCAAGGGCCTGAACACCGAGGCCGACGAACTCGGCCCGACGCTCAGCCGGAACGAAAAGTGCCTGTTCTTTCATTCGGACCGTCCGGGGGGCCTGGGCGGGCACGACGTTTATGTGAGCTACTGGGACGGCCAGAACTGGGGCCGGCCGTTCAACCTGGGCGACAAGATCAACACGGAATTCGACGAGTGCGACCCGGCCCTCTCGCCCGCCGAAGACCAGTTGTACTTTTCATCGAACCGGCCGAAGACTGAGGTCACGCCTGAGCAGCGGAAGGTCGCGTGGAAGGCGGCGATGGCGGACCGCACCGAGAGCGACTACGACATCTTCGTCGCCGACAACTTCGTCGTTCCCAAGAGCGAGAACCCGCTCCGGAACGTGTCCTTCCGCAAACAGGTCATCACCGAGCTGGGCGG
>CAYXNI010000134.1:0-6723 GCA_964466285.1 uncultured Planctomycetota bacterium
TTCTGCGTCATACGCTTACACACTTTTGCCCGCTCAACAGCGGGACAGTAGTGATCCGGGATCACTTGAACGAGTACTCGACCACGGTTTGGAACGGCGTGACTGTGTACAAGGCGGACGCCGATACCCCGTTTGACTACTCCTCCAACGTCATCGAGACGCAGATCGTGTACCCGGGCTACGCCTGCAACAGGCGTTCGGCTCCCAAGGTGAAGGAAACCGGCTACAACACGATCGTGCAGGGCATCAATGTTGCCGCCCCCTTCGGGCTTGGCCATGGCAACATGCGCGGCCAGGGTTCGTTTGTCGCCGCGCTGCGGGTCGGCGGGTTCCAGGTGGAGGAACTGATAAGGGTTTTCAAGGTAATGCTCGAAACGCCCAATCAGCCGGGAGGGGCGCCGCCAGGCAGGTACCCTGCCTACATCGCCGATGCCGGGTTGTGGGAATTTGCCAACCAGTTGTGCATGCAGTGCTACGACGACGGGGTGATGTTCTTCCCGGACCGTCCTGCCACTAGGAGGCTTTCTTTCAAGGGATTGCGCGCGTGGGGGGCGTTCCTCTGTTCCGGCGAGTTCAGGGAAGGTGCGGCGGAAGTGAGCGTATACAGCGAGAAGGGCAACCCGTTCACGGTCATTGCATCCGGCCGGATCGAGGTCAGTGACGCCCGCGGCAGCGCGGTCCCGATCCGGTTGGACGGCGACCGGCACACGTTCGACACGGTCGCGGGCAGGATGTACAGGATCGCGTTGGCCCGCCAGTAATCGGTGCTCGCAACCTACTATCGAGTATCTGAGCGTCTCGTCGTAGAACCGCGAGACGATGGTATGGCGGGCGTGGCCACCAAATGACAAGGGATTTGCCCTCCGAACCCGCATCATTAGGACATGAGGGAAGGCCTATAAGAACAGTTGGGTACTTGGCCAGCCAGAGGGTACCGACCATGTCTACAAATGCAAGTCGCATCCGGGCCGCCGCGGGTTCGCCGCGTACAATGCGGGCCTCGTCGCGTTGGTAACCCAAAAGCGGGCGGCCGGATGCAACGTGACCCTCGTGGACCTGAACACGAACTTCCCCTTTGCCACCGGGATGGCCTGCCCGTCGTAAAGCGCCGGATATTCACAGAGAGTCCCTGGGGATCAGAGCTCGTCGGCTCGAAGCCGATGGTGTCCCATTGGAAGTTGAAGGTTAGAAAAGAGGTGTGCATTGCGAAGTTATGTGCTAAGAGTTATCCTGTTCTTCGTGATCGGCTGTTTCTTGTTGATTCCCTGGGTTGCACGCGTTGCATTGGCGGAGGAGGCCCAACCTGTGAAGACCGAACCGTCGGGCGAATTCTATGACTGGAAGAAGACCGGAAAACCAGAACGGCCGTGGTTGTTGACCTCCGCTGCCGAACCCGTCTCGGCGCTGCCACAGCGACCCGTCATTACGAAGAAGGGCACGCTCGGTCTCGATCTTTGCGAGTCGACGCCCTTCGTGTTTCATGGCAAGCTGTACCGGCTCGAATGGTTCCGCAACGGCAGCTACTTGCGGATCATGGACCGCGACACGCACAAGGAAGTCTCCCGCTTCGGCCCGCAGCACCGGTTTCCGTGCGCGTATGTCAAGGGTGACACCGTGTACGTGATCGGCACCAAGGAAGACTGCGGCTGGTATGGCAACACGTTGACCCTGTTCACATCCAGGGACCTGATCCACTGGAACGAGCAAGTCGCCTTCCAGGACAAGGACTACGGCATCTGCAACACCTCGGTGTGCAAGGCGGATGGACGCTATGTGATGTCCATTGAAGTCAACAGAGAAAGCAAGGAACCGCTGAACGGCAGTTTCTTCTCGGGCCGGTTTCTCGAATCCAAGGATGGGATTCGCTGGACGGCGACACCTCCGGACTGTCGTATAGGCTTTGACGGTGAAACGAAGTCGCCGCACCTCCTGCGCTGGTCCGACGGCTGGTTTTACGTGTTCTCGACCGTGGGCGGCTATCCCACTGGTTATGTTCTGTTGCTGGAACGGTCGCGCGACCTCAAGGCGTGGGAGGCATGTCCCTTCAACCCGGTGATGGCCGCCTCGGAGGGAGACAAGCTCGTCTTGAACCCGTTGCTGACGGAACACGAGCGGAGCGAGATCGCCAAGAATGGCGACACCAACAACTCCGACATCGACTTCTGCGAGTTCAACGGCAGGTTGATCATCAACTACTGCTGGGGTACGCAAGGCCAAGGCGGCGGCCACGAGTACCTCGCCGAAGCGGAGTATGCCGGCACCGAAGCGCAATTCCTGACGGGCTGGTTTCCGGAACCGGCGCAGCCCAGGCAAAGCAACTGACCAAACCCGGAACGCATGACATCGAAATCAAAAGCTGAACGCACAGTCGCCGGTGAGAAGACCGAAGGCGCGCCGGCCGGCGCACCGAGCCGGTATGCGGGCCGATTCTGTGGGGGGGAAGGCGACGTGGAGTTTCTGCGTCTGATCGACGAATCGTTTGCTTTCTTCCATCCCAACCCGGCGGTGCCGAACCTGGCGATGCTCTATAAGCCGGAGTGGGACACCTTCGAGGAAGGCGCCGGTTGGGGCGCGTGGTGGATCCAGAACAGCTACGGATTCTCCTACGCCGCAACTCCGTTTCTCCCTGAGCCCTGGTTCTCCACGCTGCAACGCTCGTGGGATCTCTTCTGGGACAACCAGGGCGACGGCAAGCGCATGGGCCTGTGGGGCGGCAGTCCGACCAGTTCGACGCTGTCATCTCTGGTAGGACCGGACGGCTGTTTGGGCGACGCCGCGGCGCCCGGATGGATCGTCCCCAAGCAAGGCGACGGCGACGTGAAGATCCATGACTGGTTCTACGAAGCCACGGCGGCGGGGGTGGTGATGCAGGCCGAAATCCTGCTGGCCGACCGCGATCGCAAGGCGCTGACGCATTATCTCCCGAAAATGGAACGGGCCTGCGACTGCATCGAGAGGACCCGCGATCCGAAGAACCAGCTCTTCCTCGTCGGTCCTGCCTGCAATCTGCTTGCCCCCAGCTATGGCGGCGTCAGACAATCTGACGGTTCTTTCGGCAAAGGCTACCTGGCGGGCCTTTCGATCAGCTACCTCGCGGCACTGGATCGGATGGTGGAACTGTACAAGTTCGCCGGCGACAAGGAGAAGCTCGCGGAATACGAGCGGCGGCAGAAGATCACGCGGGAGTCGCTGCCACAACTGCTGACGCCCGCCGGCTATTTCGTCAAATCCGTCGAACCCGGCGGCGTCAAGCACGGCGTGCTGGGCCAGAAACAGTTCGGCTACCTGGAAGGCGTAGCCAACGCCGACGCCGTGGCGCTGCGCGTGGCCGACGACCAGACCGCCCAGAGCATTTACAAACAGATTGCGGCTTTCCCGGCGATCCGCCCCTTCGATTTTCTCCTCACCAACGCGCCGGGGCTGGACGACACGTACTGGAGCTGGGGCAATACGACCGGTCCGGGCATGGAGTACATCCACAACTTTGGCGACTGGGTCAACGGCGGGGTCTGGGGCACAGTCGAGGGCCGGGCAATCCTGATGTACTACTGCCTCGGCAAGTTCGAGGACATCCGGCGTTCCGCCACGCGGGCGATGAAATGGGCCAAGGACTTCCGCATGGACGAACCCTGGTCACAACGCGGCGAGAACACGGACAATCCATGGTCCGATTCCGGCGAACGTCACATTGGCGGCGTTGCGGTGATGATTGACAACTTCGCCATTCCAGCGGCAACGATTCGCGGCCTGTTCGACTACGAGTATCGTTCCGACCGGCTGATTCTGCGCCCACGCGTGCCGGGATCCATTACCCAATACACCCAGAAGCAGCCGGTCCGCTTTGGTGAGAAGCGCCTCTATCTTTCCTGCCGTAACGGCGGGCCGAAGATCACGTCGGTCACCGTCAACGGCAAGGCGATGAAGGTCCAATCGTCGGACGGGCTGGTTCTCGTGTACGACGAACTGCCGGCGGAGGCGAAAATCGAGATCACCACAGATGGCGGCTGGCCAGAAGAACCCTCGACCACGGCTTACCCCATACTGCCCGCCCTAGTTCCCAAAATAGATGAAAAGGCACCGGCCCCTGCCGAGTTGCCGGAATCCTTGAAGAGGCCGTTTGCCGTTCTTTCCGCGATGAACAAACTCCTGGCCGGCGAGCCCGGTGCGGACTACGAACGGGCGTTTGTCTCCGTCGCACTTGAATCGTGCGAGGTCCAGCGGATGCGTGCGGCGATGGATCCCGGTCCGGGCTATTACCGCTCCATCACCCCGGAGCGCAAAGCATCAATCACTACGTTTTACGAGCAGGCCGCCCTCGGGATGTACAACGGTTTCGCCGCGCGGATGGCGCGCTACGCCGAAAAGGGCGATGCGCGACAGAAGCGGCTTGCAGCGCTATTCGCCGAAGCGCAAAAGCAAGAAGTGTATTGACCGAGAGAGAGCCCAACGAACACAGAGAGGACCTGTGGTTTTTGCATTGCGAAGTGTTGTGCTAAGATTCATCCTGTTCTTCGTGATCGGCTGTTTTCTAAGGAAGGGTGAATCGCTGGGAATTCAAGGATGGTGCGGCGGTAATGTCAATCGAGGGCACGGCGGAGGCGTTCCGGTGGCCCCTACAGATCAGTGATCACTGATGACTGATGGCTCCTCTCGCTCGCGTTCGTTATAATGTTCATCGGCCCGAACACGGGACAGAGACGGAGGATCAATACGAGCGCGACAAGGAAACCAGAAACCGGATCGAGCTGGGTCCGAGGCCTTGTCGCCGCAGCCATCGGCCTCATCGGCTGCGTTGCCATCTGGATCGCGGCGCCCCTCAACAACTTCTTCATCGTCAGCACGCGCATCTCCGACGACTATCTCCCCATCGCCGCGCTATTCATACTCCTTGTGCTCGCATTCGTCATCAATCCCTTGCTTGGATTGTGCCGGTCGGCTTGGAAGCTCACCTCCCGCCAGCTCATCGTCATAATGGGCATGGTCCTTGTCGCCAGCGTCCTGCCAGGACAGGGCCTGCTCCAGGGCCTTCCATACGGGCTCGCCGGTTCTTCCATCAAGGCCAGTGCCGAGCCGCGAACCGCCCAATTCTACAAGGACGCCAAACTGCCGCCGAGTCTCTTCCCCGACAAGCTCGGCTACGAGGAGAAGGTCACCGCCTCCGACTCTCTCCTGTACGGCTTGCTTCCCAGCGAGCATACCCCGTGGAATGCGTGGATCGGCCCGCTCGTCTCGTGGGCGCCGCTCTTCCTCTTCTATGCGCTCATGATGACCGCACTGGCACGTATCGTCGTCCCGCAATGGCGCGACAACGAGCATCTGGCCTTCCCGCTCCTCGAGATCTATCGCCCGCTGGCCGAGGCTCCCGCGGGAAAGCATCTCTTCGGCGGCCTCTTCCGCAAGCGGAGATTCTGGGCCGCCGCTGGGCTGGTCTTCTTCCTCTACCTGCTCTCGGGAGCCAACCTCTACTACCCGAGTTCCGTTCCAGCGATTCCGCTGAAATGGAACCTCTCCCGCTGCTTCACCGAGGGCCCTCTGCAAAACCTCCCGGGGTATTACTCCAGTTCAAGAATCTACTTCACCTTCGTCGGCATCGCCTTCATGCTCACCGCGCGGATCAGCTTCTCCATCTGGTTCACGATGGTCGGCTATGGCATCTACCAGGTGATTCACATGTCGTACTTTCCTCCGTACCGCTGGGAGACGATGGGCGATCAGCGTGCGGGCGTTGTCGTCGTGCTGGTGGCCGTCATTCTGTGGCTGGGCCGCGCCCGGTGGGCCGAGGTCGCCCGCTCGCTCTTCAGGCCGGCGCCGACCCCGGCCGAGCGCCAAAACCGCACCATCGGCTGGATGTTTCTCATTGGGATGGCCGGCATGGCCGCCTGGTTCGTGTGGGCTGGCGCAAAACCGCTCTGGGCATTCGTCTTCGTCTGCTCCGGCTTCACCGCCTGCCTCCTCATCGCCCGCGTCGTCGCCGAGACAGGACTCCCCTTTCTCCGCATCTTCGACTGGGACCCGCTCTCGATTATGGATGTTTGTTCCGTTCCGTTTGTCGGCGCGGCCACGATGTTCATCGGCAGGATCGCCGGACTGCTCTTCCACTTCGGCACACGCATCAGTGCCGCCGTCATGGCCACGCACGTTTTCGCACTCGAAGACCGTGCCGAAAGCAAGCGACCGCGCCGCTTCGGCCCGCTGCTTGTCACGACGTTCATCATCGGCGTCCCAGTCCTCGGCGCCGTCCTTATTTACTCCGCATATCGCTTCGAGTCGAGCCTGAGCGGCGGAGCACGCCCGACGGCGGAGGCATTCACCACATTCGACTGGATGCCCGCCGCCGCCGAAAAATGGCAGCAGCAGGGCGTCTCCAGCAGCCCCTTGTACAACAGGACCGGGCATATCATTCTCGGTATCATGTACGCGACGGTCACGCTGTGGCTCTGCATGCGGTTCCCCGCCTGGCCGCTGCATCCGGTTGGATTCCTCGTGATCTGGACGTACTACGGCGAGGTCATTTGGGCCAGCGTCTTCATCGGATGGCTCGCGAGGGCGCTCGTCGTCCGTTACGGCGGAGCACGGCTCTACAACGACGCCAAGCCCGTTTGCCTCGGACTCATATTCGGCGAACTGATGGCCACGGTCTTTTGGAGCGTGCTCCCCGCCGTTGTCGCGCTGCTCGGGCACCCATACGTCAATGTCCCCATTCGTCCGTAGCCCGTAATTCCG
>CAYXNI010000135.1:0-6685 GCA_964466285.1 uncultured Planctomycetota bacterium
GCAACGACGGCCGCCTCTACATGCCGATGCAGTTCCAGCCAAAGGCGGACAACCGGGCGCTGGAATTGTTCAGCAGGGGAGGCGAGGCGAAAGCCATATCCCTCGAAGTGCACGAACTGAAGCTGGCGTGGGGCAGGAAGTAGAAGCTCAGCGAAGAAGATCCGATCGGAGCGGACGTCTGGGGGCGACGCTTGACAGCGCCTCGCCCTGAGCGTCGGCATCACAGAACGTAATGTGAAAATCATCATCAAGCGCACTTCATTCCCACGCAACGCCTTCTTGTGATTACAATAAGTTACACGTCTCGCCGCCAATTTTGCTTGTGGGTTGTCGCAACCCCTGCTAGCATGTCCGTTATTGGTATCAGTGGAAACCGCACTCTGGAGGAATTGTGCAATGGCCCTGGAAAAGACAAACGATGCTGCGTCCCTCCCCGATGACGACGTTCGGGCGGTTCAGCGCCTGGGTGAGGCCCGCACCCGCATCCTGGGCGAGCTCCGTAAGATCATCGTCGGCATGGACCAGGTGATTGACGAAATGATGATTGCCGTCTTCGCGCGCGGCCACTGCCTGCTGCTTGGGGTCCCCGGCCTCGCCAAGACGCTGCTCGTCAGTTCCATGGCCCAGAGTCTCTCGCTGTCCTTCAAGCGCATCCAGTTCACTCCGGACCTGATGCCTTCCGACATCACCGGAACGGAAATCCTGCAGGACGACCCCGTGACCGGAAAACGCCGGTTTATGTTCTCCAAGGGATCCGTTTTCGCCAACATCATCCTCGCCGATGAGATCAACCGCACTCCTCCCAAGACGCAGGCCGCCCTTCTCGAGGCCATGCAGGAGAAGATGGTCTCCGTCGGCGGCGAAGACTTCCACCTCGAGGAGCCGTTCTTCGTGCTCGCGACACAGAACCCCATCGAGCAGGAAGGCACCTACCCGCTGCCCGAGGCGCAGCTCGACCGCTTCTTCTTTAATATAATGGTTGACTATCCCAACTATGACGGGGAGATCGAGATCATGCGCCGCATCACGGGCGCGCCCCCGGAAAAGCTCACCGAAGTCCTGCACCGCGAGGAAATCCTCGCGCTTCAGGACCTCGTCCGCCGGACGCCGGTGGCGGACCACATCTTCCACTACGCCGCCCACCTCGTCCGGGCCACCCGCCCCACCGAGTCCGACGCCCCCGAGTTCATCCGGAACTGGCTGTCCTACGGCGCCAGCCCGCGGGCCAGCATCTTCCTCATCCTCGCCGGCAAGGCCCGTGCGATCCTGCGCGGCCGCTACCACGTTTCCGTCGAGGACGTCCAGGCGGTGTGCCTCCCCGTTCTGCGCCATCGGATCATTCCCAACTTCGCCGCGCAGTCGGAAGGCATCACGACCGATGACATCGTGAAGAAGCTCCTGGAAACGATCCCGGCCGACGAACGCCTGTACGAGAAGGCCGCAGCCGCCGGCTGACCGCCTGCCTGAAAGCCCGGCCGGCCATACGAAAGGCATCGATGAGAAAGGAACGCCGCCAGCAATCCCGGTACCTGAGCCCCGAGATCCTCCAGAAGATCGGCTCGCTCGACCTGATCGCGCGCGAGGTCGTCGAAGGGCTTCGGGTCGGCATGCACAAGAGCCCCCTCCGCGGCTTCAGCACCGAGTTTATCCATCATCGCCAGTACGCCCCCGGCGATAACCTCCGCCACCTCGACTGGCGCGTCTATGCACGAACCCAACGTTATTACGTCAAGCTCTTCGAGGCCGAAACCAACTTCGACGCCAACCTGCTCGTCGATGCCAGCACCTCCATGCAATACGGTTCCGGCCCCGTCACCAAGCTCGAATATGTCAAGTTCATGGCCGCGAGTCTGGCCTACCTGATCGTGAGACAGCACGACTCCGTCGGCCTCGGCGTCTTCGACTCTGAGCTCCGGCGGTATGTCCAGCCGCTCGGGTCGCCCAGCGTGGTCCATGACATCGCGCGCGATCTCGAACAGATCCGCCCCGAGCCCCGCACCAACATCGCCGGGATCCTTCACGAGTTCGCCCAGCGTCTCCGCCGGCGCGGGTTTGTCATGCTCTTCTCGGACCTGTTCGATCATCTCGACGAGTTCGTCAAAGGCCTCGATCATCTCCGTTTCTGCGGCCACAACATCACGGTGTTCCACGTCCTCGATCCCTTCGAGCTGACGTTCCCCTTCAAGGGCACCTACCGGTTCAAGGGGCTGGAAGACGCCAGCGAGATTCTCACCGAGCCCAACCGCATCCGCGTCGCCTACCTCGAAGAGCTCGGCAAGCTCATCCGGCAGGTCCGCGGCGCCTGCGAGCGCAGCCACGTCGACTATGTCCTGGTGGACACCTCGCGCCCCGTGGACGAAGTGCTGTCCGCCTACCTTATCAGCCGCGTTCGGAGCCGGGTGAAATGAAGGCCCCTCGAATCGTCCAGCCGTTGCTCGCCGCCGCTCTTCTCGTGTTCCCAGCGGTCGCGCCGGCCGGCCTCGTCCTGGCCGCACAAGGGCGCCTGGAAGGCACCCTCTCCATCCAGCCCGGCGCCATCCAGGCGGGCAGCACTTCCATCAAGTGGGCCGACGTTCTCCTCGCCCTGAACGAGAACCGCGGGTCGGCGCCCGCGTCGCCCAACGCCGTGCACCTGAAGAGCGGGGAAGTCTGGGCCGGTACCATCGCCAAGGTTCAGGGCGGGCGTATCACACTGCAGTCCCCTTCGTTCGGGCTCCGCGAGATTGACATCACCCAGGTCCGAGCCATCGACTTCGCTCCCGCGCCGCCCCTGACCGGAAAAGAACGAGCCGGTACGCTCTACCGCCTCAAGGCCAGCCCGGTCCCGGGCAAGCTTCTCTGGGTCCAGGCCGAGCGCGTCGCCATCGACTCCGCCCTCGGTGCCATCGCCCTCGAGCGCAAAGACCTGCAGCGCTACGTTTTCGAGGCCGCCCCTCAGGCCGCCGTAGCCTCGACCGACGACGAAATCACCCTCGCGGATGGCAGCATCCTTCGCGGCCGCGTCGAAGCCACACAGGCCGGCCTTGCCCTGAAACACCCTGCGCTCGGGGATCTCGTCATCCGGCCCGACGCGTGGCAATCTGTCCGGCGCCATTCGGCCGCCGCGGCCTGCCTGGCCGATCTGCCGCCGGCCTCGGTCGAGACCTTCCCTCTCATCCGCAGACCGGCCGACCCGCCCCGCGTCGAGCATCCTCAGCCGGGCGGCCCGGCCGGGTTCGTCACCCGCATCAACATCTGGCCGAGGTCGGTCATCACATACCGTCTCCCCGGCGAGCCCGGGGGAAAAGTTCTCGTCACCGCCGGAGTCGGTCTGACCGACGGATCCCGCGGGTCAGCGCGGGTCAGCTTCCGCCTCGGTGAGAAAGTTGTCTTTGACCAGGTTCTCGCCCCCGGCGCCGAGAGACCGGTGCCGGTCTCCTTCGAGGCCCCCGCCGCGAGCGACCTGAAACTGGAAGTGGATTTCGACAAGAGCATTCGTTTTCCTTGCACCGTCGCGCTCGACGATGCGCTGCTGGTCAGGAAATAGGAAACAGGAGCGACCCGTTGGGTCGGCAGTGAAGGCGGACCGATGAATTTCTTGAACTCAACCTGGCTGTGGGGCTCAATCGGCGCCGCCGGCGTCGCCGTCCCGGTCCTCATCCATCTGCTCAGCCGGTACCGGTCCCGCATCATGGACTGGGCCGCCATGGATCTTCTCCTCCGCGCCATGGTCTCCCGCGCTCGCCGCGTCCGCCTGGAAGACCTGATCCTGCTCCTTCTGCGGTGCTTGGCCGCGGCCCTTGTCGCACTGGCGCTCGCCCGGCCCATTCTCACGCAGTCCGTCGGCGGCTGGGTGGGCGGCGAAGCCAAGACGGCGGCCATCATCGCCATCGACGGGTCGTTCAGCATGGCGCACGAGCCGGGCGTCCGCAGCCGGTTCGACGTCGGCCGCCAGCGCGCCCGCGACGTGCTCGCCACGTTCCGGTCCGGCGACCTTGTCACTCTCGTGCTCATGGGCAACTCGCCCCGCGTCCTTCTGAAAAACGTGGCCCCCAATGACGAGCGCATCGAGCCCGTCCTCAAGACCACCGCGCCCCTCCCCGAGACACTGAACCTCGAAAACTGCCTCGAGGGGCTCGTCACACTCGCCAAGAACGTCAAAGCTCCGGCCAAGGAATGCCACCTCATCACCGACGCCCAGGCGGTCAGCTTTGAGAACGTCTCCGAGGCCGCGCGGAAGGCCCTCTCCAACCTCCGCGGGGTCTCCTCCGTCTTCCTGCTGCCTGTGGGCACCGAGCAGGCCGAGAACCTGTCCATCGCCCGCCTGGCCGCGGCGTCGGGCGTTCTCCGCAAGAACGCCCTCGTCCGCTACGTCGCCGACGTTCACAACACGGGCCGGCAGGTGAGCTCCAATGTCACCGTCCAGCTCCTCGTCAATGACAATCCCGTGGATCAGCGCCTCATCGAAAAGATCGGCCCTGGCGAAACGGTTCCCGCGCCTCTCTTCGCCCGGTTTGACCAGCCCGGCGTGTTCTCGGTCAGCGCCCGGTTGGGCAAGGACGCCCTCGCCGCCGACAACGAGCGCTACGCCATCGCGAACATCCGCGAGACGATCAACGTGCTCTGCGTCGACGGCAGTCCGTCCCGCGACCCGTTCCGCGGAGAGACCGGATTCCTTAACGCCGCGCTCCTCGCCGAAGCCGGACAAAACGGAGCGAAGAACTCCGCCACTATGAACGTCACAACCGTCCGCCCTGATGAGTTCCACACGGAGGCCCTCTCGACACAGGACCTCGTCGTCCTGGCCGACGTTCCGGAAGTCACCCGCGAGCAGGCCGCGGCCCTCGCCACCTTCGTGCGCAACGGCGGGGGCCTCATTGTGTTTGTCGGACGTAAAACCGACGCCGGCCTCACCAACAGCCGCATGCGCGACGGCGACGGAAAGCTCCTCCTCCCCGCGGATCTTCTCAACCCGGTGGGCGAGATTCAGGCCGCCGGCGCCGGAAAGCCCGACGTCGAAGGCTGGGGCCTGGCTGCCGAGATCGCCGACCACCCTATCACCGGAATCCTCCGCACCATCCCGGCGGAACAGTGGAGGGGCGCCCGGTTCCGCCGCTACTTCAAAGTCACACCTCTCGCCGGCTCCAGCACACTGCTCCGCCTCGCCCAGAGCGGCGACCCGATCCTCCTCGAACGCTCCCTCGGCCGAGGCAAAGTCCTCCTGTTCACCTCGACCGCCAATCGGGAGTGGACCGACCTGGTCGTCTACCCCGCTTACCTCATGCTTGTCCAGCAGGCGGTCACCCACCTGACCCGCAAGAGTTACGAGGCCCCGGTCACCGTCTCGCAGGAACTGGCTTTCGACGTGCCGCCGGGCGCGGACCTGTCCGCCCTCCGTCTGCGCGACCCCAAGTCCGAAGATCGGCCGGTCGAGATCAAGGACCGGGACGGCCGCAAAACCGCCGTTCTCGGCGAGGCCGACAAGCCGGGCATCTACACCTTCCGCCCGTCCGCCAACGGTCCTGAGCTCAAGATGGCGGTCAACGTGAACACCGCGGAATCCGACGTGGCCGTCCTGCGCAGCGACGCCCTCGACGAGGCCGCCAACCAGTTATCCCTGCGCGTCATCAGCGAAGGGCAGGACATCAAAGCCGCCACGCGCGAGAGCCGCATTGGCCGCGAAATGTGGCGCACACTCGTGCTCCTGGCGCTGGCGGCGCTCGTCGCCGAGTCGCTCCTGGCCAAACGATTTGCGCGGCTGATGACCGGCGCCCCTCAGCCGCTCGCAAGAAAGGCGGAAGTGATATGACGGTCGTGACGGTCTCGAAGCGAGTCCCGCGTCTGGAACACAGGCGGATTACAGGTAACGCAAGTTGAACACGGAAAGAATCATAAACATCATCCGCGACTGGTTGGGAATCAGCCCCGAATACGCCGTGAAGTCAGTCAGCCTCCGGAGCGGTCTCCCGCCGTTCCTGCTGATTGTCTTCATCGCGCTCGCCGCCGCCTTCGCCGTCTACGTCTACCGTCGCGAGACCGTCCTGTCCCGCGGCCGGCGCGTGTTTCTGATGGTTCTGCGGACCGTCGTGTTCAGCCTCCTGCTGCTGATCCTCTTCGGGCCGGTCCTCGGCCTGGAACGGCAGGTGATCGTCCGCCGGAACTTCCTCGTTCTGACCGACCGCTCGGAGAGCATGGCCATCGCCGACAAGCGCTCCAAGCCGGAAGACCTGACCGACGCGGCGCTGGCCACAGGCAAGGTGAGGTTCGTCCTGCCCGAAACGCATGAGGCGCTCGCGCGGGCGCAGCGAGCGGCTCACAACTCCACCACGGCGCTCGATGAAGTCCGGTGGGAAGACGCCCTCGGCGCCCAGCTCGAGGTCGAACAGGCCTTCTCGGCGGCGCTCAAGGAAATCGACGCCGCCACGGAGACACTCAAGGCCATCCCGCGGCTGGATGAGCTCGTCAAGACCGCCCGCGACATCGCCCAGCGCCAGAGCGAGGTCCGCGACGCCGCCGGAAGACTCGAAAAAGAAGGCAAGCTGCTCGCGGCCGATCGGTGCCGGCAGATTCGCGGACGCCAGGACAGTATCAGCGGCGACCTCGACAAGCTCGTCGCGGACTTCGGCCAGATTTCCGCCGCCCTGCCCGCAGACGTTCAAGGCCAGGTTGCCGCCGTCCCCCGCATTGAACTCGTCAAGGGTCTGCT
>CAYXNI010000136.1:0-6668 GCA_964466285.1 uncultured Planctomycetota bacterium
ACGAGGAGTTCCTGGTTGAAGTAGGCCAGGATCATCACGAGGCTGGTGCAGGCGATGATCGGGAGCGAGATGCGACGGCCGCTGATGCCGGAGGACCGCATGGCGCAGATTTCGTTGGCCCGCTCCAGCCGCATGATGGTGACAACGCCGGGCACCACCACGAGGATGGGCATGATCTGCGCAAGGTACGACGGAGTGACCAGGGCGTAGTAGACCACGGTCATGCGGAGGGATGTGAGGAGGGGATAGTCCCTCGAGAGGAACTTGTCGACGTTGGAGAAGAAGTCGATGACAACGTACATGCTGATAAACGTCACGAGGCAGAGGAGGAAGGGGCCCAGGAACGTGCCGGCGACGTAATAGTCGAGTTTTCTGGTCCTGTTCAAGCGGCCCTACCGTTTTAGCATGTTTCTGATCAAGAGGATGCCGAGCACCGCGATGAGAACGCTGGTCATCCATATCGCGGCGGCTGGCGGGAGCTTGCCGGATTCTCCGAGCGCGGAGCCGCCGGCCATGAGCGGGTAGTATCCTCCGAGCACGATGGCGATGGCCAAGCCGAACCCTGTGAGGCGTCGCCCGCGCCTGGTAAGCACGCCCAGCGGTACGGCGACAAGTCCCAGCAGGAGCGGGGCAAGGGACAAGGCGCTGCGGCTGTGAATGGCCACTCGCCAGTGACGGGGCTCGTCCTGCCAGCGTTTCCAGAGCTTGGCGCTCATGGCGGATTCTTCCTGTGTCCGCCACCGAAGCTGATCCTCGCGCAGGTCGATCTTGAGGAGGAGCTCGGCTGTCGTCATGTGCTTTCCCTTCTGCGGGAGGAACTTGAGGTCTTCCATGGACTCAAGCTTGATAGGGTACACGCCGTTCTTGAAGAAGAGCAACTCGAAGTCATGTGGGGCGCCGCTGTAGACGGACTTGCAGAGGAAGGCGTCGCCGCCATGGGGTTCCTGGACGGTGTTTCGCGTGGGGTCGTTCTCGAGGTAGAAGACGATTTCGCCGCGCTCGTCGGAGTATTCGTAACTGCCCCATGGTGCGTAGACGTAGGTGATGACCTGAACGGGCTCGCCCTTCGGCCTGCCGGGGTCCGGGCTGCTGGTGCTGGGAAGGCTCTGGACGCCCTGCTTGGGCTTGCTGACGAGGATGAGGTCACGCATGCGGCCGGTCCCGATAAACTCGCGGACGTGTACGACCGTTGGGCCGATCGTCATGACCGGGTCGCTGTATTGGAGTGCGGCGGCGATCTGGGAGGGCTTGGAGGACTTGCCGATGCCGTACTGGTAGAAGGCGGTGATCGGAACGATTGCGTGGTTGAGCACGCCGCAGACGGCGCAGAGCGCGGTTGCCAGGGCGGCGGCCGGGGTGAGGATTCGCCAGACGTGAATGCCTGAGGCGCGGACGGCCGTGAGCTCGTTGCAGCTGGCCATGCGCCCGTAAGTGATTATGCACGCGCCGACGAAGGCGGTCGGAATCGTCCACGGGAGCATGTACAGGACGATCAACGGAAGGAACTGGACGAGGGCGGAAAGGGGGAGCCCGTCGCGCACGGGGCCGTAGACGCCGCCAATCAGGGTGACAATGGTCATTGCGAAAACGGCGACGCCGAATGACCCGGCCAGTTCCGAGAGGACAGACCGCTCGAGACGGGTGACGGCGATGAACCGGATAGGGTGGTTGGCTGCCATTCAGGTGCGCTCAGGGGAATACGATTCGAGTTTCTCGGCCACCTTGCCCAGCGCCGGCTGCCTGCCGAGAGTGTGCGAATACAGGCGGACCATCCGTTCGGCGTTCGAGCAGATCAACTCGCGGAGTTGCCGGGGCTCGAGGACTTCGGCGTCGGGGCCGTATTGCATGATCCACCAACTGATCTCATGGACGCCGCGGACGTTGACGCGGTAGATGATGTCGCCGCCCGGAAGTTCCTGAATTGTCTGGGCTGGGCGTGGCTGGTGGTCGCGAATGAGATCGGCAATGCGGCGGCGGAATCGAACGGCGACGTTGACCGGTTCGCCGCCCCACACTTCCCACCAGCCCCGGGTGTATTCTTCGAGGGAAAACTGCGTCGGCTCCTGGAAATGGAGCGGGGTGAAGGCGACGGACAGGATGCGGCTGACACGGAACTTGCGGATCTCCTGGCGGAGCTGGCACTTTCCAATCAGGTACCAGGAGTGCCTGCGGAAGATCATGGCGTAGGGGTCGATGTCGCGGTCGATGGTTCGGCCGGAGGACCGGGAGGCGTAGCGGATGACGATCCGGCGGCGCTGGGCGACGGCCTCGTGCAGGCGGCGGAAGTGGGGTCCGCAGACGGTGGAGCTGTCCAGCTTGATCCGGGTGTTCTGTGCGGCTCCGCCGAGACCCCTCCGCAGGGCGGAAGGGAGGCAAGCGGCGAGCTTGGCCTCGACGAGGGTCTCGAGCGGCATGGGGGCGTCCTGCGAGGCGAAGAGGTGTTTGGGGTATAGCAGTTCGAGGATTTCCTCGGGCGAGAAGCGCGTGGGGCCGAAGGTGAAGTCTCCCGCGATCTGGTAGCCCGTGCCGGCAAAGAGCATGGGGACGCCGGCGGCGTTGAGCTGGCGAATGTCCTGGTAGATGCGGGTCTCGGAAACCCCGAAGTGGGCGGCAAGTTTTTTCGGCCGCCAGTCGGGACGCGATTGGACGAGGAGGATGATCTCGAGGAGGCGCGAAAGGCGCTTCTTCTTTGCCATGCCTTATGTCCCGGTCAGGCCGCCAGAGATGCACAACCGCGGCTTGCGCTGCAAGCCAGCAGGTTGAGAAGAACCACGACGTATATGCTACTGGCGAGCGCGGAAAAGGTCAAGGTAACAAGGGAAGAAAGACGCGCCGAGACGGGTGTTGCGCCTGGCGGGCCGAATCTGGTAAGATTCCGCCGCGTTGGGCCGGTGTGCTGTTCGTTCAACTCGACAAGGAGCAAGAGACATGGCCAGGGAAAAGGCTGTTGTGGTAGGGGCCGGCGGGATTTCGGGAGCGTGGTTCCCGCCGCTGAAGCTGGAGAAGGTCCAGATCGTCGGTGTCGTCGACCTCGATATCCAGAGGGCGTATGACCGGATCAAGCAGAACGAGCTGGACTGCGAGGCGTCGACGAACCTCAAGGCGACGCTGGCGAAAACGAAGCCGGACTTCGTCGTTGACCTGACGGTGCCGGAGGCGCACTGCCTAGTCACCTGCACGGCGCTCGAGGCGGGCTGCCACGTGGTCGGCGAGAAGCCGATGGCGTCGAGTATGGCCGAGGCGCGCAAGATGGTCCGGACGGCGGAGAAGACGAAGAAGCTGTACATGGTCAGCCAGTCGCGCCGGTGGGAGAACAAGCATGACCGAGTGCGGCGAACGGTCACGACCGGCAGGATCGGAACGCTGACGACGATCAACTGTGACTTCTACATCGGGGCGCACTTCGGCGGGTTCCGCGACGTCATGCCCAGCCCGCTCATCCTGGACATGGCGATCCATCATTTTGACCTCGCGCGCTTCATGACCGGCGCCGACCCGGTCGCGGTCTATGCCAAGGAGTTCAATCCGAAGGGCTCGTGGTACAAGGGCGACGTGGCGGCGAGCGCGGTTTTCGAAATGAGCAACGGGGTGATCTTCACGTACCGCGGCAGCTGGTGCGCGGAAGGCTGCCCGACGAGCTGGAACGGCGACTGGCGGTTCATCGGCGACAAGGGGACGTTGCTGTACGATCACGATCAGGACCCGAAGGGCCAGGCAATCACGAACAAGGAAGGGTTCCACCGGCAGATAAAGGACGTCGCAGTCCCGGCGTCGCCGTTGAAGTACGGCGGGATGCACGGGGCGCTGCGCGAGATGCTTGCCTTCCTGCGGACGGGCAAGAAGCCGCAGACCGAGTGCCACGACAACATCAAGTCGCTCGCGATGGTCTTTGGCGTGATCGAGAGCTCGAAGAAAGGCAGGCGCGTCCCCATCCGCGCGATGTGAGCAAGAGCCTGTAACAAAAAGATTTCGACGGGATTGACAGGATTGACAAGATGTGGTGGCGATGCCCCGCATCGCCACCAATCCGGTACATCCTGTTCATCCTGTCGAAAACTCCTTCATATTGCTAGGAGCTCTAAGCCCATTTCGGTAGCCTCTGCAGGCTGGACGGACACACAGGTCCGCCCCTACACAACCGCCGTGCGGGGGCTTATAGGGGCAGCCCCATGTGGCTGCCCTGACGTCTGCACGGCGACAGCCCGGCGGACACGGGGGTGTTTCGGCACATGGCACATGCAAGCCGCTTGAGGCAAGGGGCGGGCGAATGTCGCTGGCTACTTCTCTGGCGGGCCGACAATCTCCGCTACGTCTGGGTACATTTGATAATCCTCAATGACGAAAAAATCGTCCTTCTTCCCCGTGACGGTCCCTCTTATCCAGAACGGTGTGTAATAGTCACGGGCCTTGACCTTCCAACCAATCGTAATCAGTGCACCCCCTCCGCCGGAAAGATCGAGCGTCAAGATCGTTGTATGCTCTTGCGGGATGAGGGAACGCACACTTGCCGGGGCAAGCACGAGCCCCTTCTCCTCAGGAACAATACCAAACCCTGTCCCTCCCATCTCCATTGCAGCCGTCCACACATCCGCGGGCAGTTTCTTGATCTTCTGATCCCTCAGCACAGCGGTCGCGGCATCATGCTTTGCTTTCACGGCTTTCTGGTAATCAGGCACTAACGGCTCGGCTACGGCAAAATCCGTAACAGTGCCCAGGACCCGGCGGACTTTCCCGGTTTCGGCGCAGGACCTACACACCTTTCCCTTACGCCAAACCGCATACCCTTTACCGTCACATGCCCTGCACTTCTCTTCGTGCAGGGTGCCAGCACCACCTGGTATACCAGGTGTCTTGACAACCACTCTCCCCCGCCCCGAACATTGCCGGCACGGAGTGCGTTTCTCTGGTGGAAACATACCAGACCCTTTACAGCGTGGACACTCTATAATCTGCGCAACGGCGTCTTCCCTCAAGACGACGACGAGGCCCTTCTTCTCTAGCAGCTTTTCGATGGCATCACACTTCTTGATGGCGGAACGGAAATCGTCAACCGTGAATCCTTTCTTCTCGCCTCCGGGGTTCGGACCGTTCTGCGGATTCTCCTTCGCTTCCCCCCCTTTGCCCCTGCCTGCCGCCTCGGCCGAAGCCTTCGCCAACTCCGCCGCCTCTGCCTTCAAGCCCTTCACCTCGCACCACTTGGCAAGTTGGGACAGGCCCTCAGCGTCGTCTGACTTGATCTGGGCCCTCTTCAGCGCAAGTTCCTTTCTCGCCTCAACGAGAGGATCCGCCTTCAAAGTAAGCTCGACAACCTCGTCGGGAGCGAAGCTCAGACGACCTCCCACCGATTTGAACACAATGCTCACCAGCTTCCCACTGACCCGGCTTCCGTCCTTGAGCGTGAGGTCATCATCATTCGGCGGCAGGAACAGCTCCAACAGGGAAATGGAGTCCCGGTCGAATTTCTGCTCCTTGCCGTCTACCAGGAACAGCAGCTCCTGCACCGAGCCCTCCAGTTCCCTGTCGCCGGAAAGCTTCAGAACGTCAGCAACAGAAACGCTTGATACCAAAAGGAAAATCGCAAAAGAAAGGAGAGTCTTCATTCCTGATCTCCCCTGGCCCTTGTGAGCCATATAGCTGACGACTCTAATCGAGCCGTCTCGTACAGCCTTCACGCAATAGCCCGCTGACTCGAATGGATTCCGATACATGATTGCCACCCCTTGTGATGTCGCCTGCCAGCATAATACCGCACGATTGCACAGAAGTCAAATCTTTCAAACGCAACGCGTGCTGGACGCCGCGGTGGCCTCAACCGCGCCTATGACCTCAATGGGCGTAACAAGAAAAGGATGACGTCCCGAATGGAGAAGTTCTGCCTGGCGTCACAGATGAGGACTTTCGCTTTCACGGTCACCTCAGCTTAGAGAAAGGGGTAAGTTTCCGAACGACGTCGTTCGGGGCAATATCTTCGGGGCACCAGACGCTGAGGATGAAGCGCCCCTGCCTGACGATGGGCAGGAGCGGGTCAAGTTCCGCGGCGTTGCCGCATTCCATCATGATGGGCGACTGGAGAGAGGCCGCCAGGATGCGCTCGCGCATCTTGGGGTCGTTGAGGAGAACTTCGGGCAGGTTGCGTTCTTTGGGATCGACGACGAACTGCTGGACGAGGAGACCGGGTGTGCCGGCGACCTGGTCGACCTGGTAGAGCCCGAGGGTGTGGTTGTGGAAGAAGCCGCCGCCTGTGGAGGTGAAGAGCCTGGCGGTGTAGGGCTGCTCGAACACGAGCATCATGGCGCGGCTGATGAGTCCGACGGGATCGCCGTTGACGAAGATGCCGCGGTCGGGGAGCCAAGTGTCCCAGACGGCGGTGCCCCAGCCTTTGGGTGCGGGCGATCCTGCGTTCTCGGCCACGAAGCGTTCCATGGCGATGGACCAGTCGGCGCACCAGTCGACGAGCCGCTTGACGTGTTCGGGGTCCGAGTACATTTCGGCGAAGAGCTCGTTGCCGCGTACGCCGTTGGCGGCGTCGAGTGGCGAGCGGTGAAGGAACGGGAGCACGAAGAAGTCGCCGTCCCAGCGCCGCCAGAGGGCCTGGTTGACGCGGAGGGCGAACTGGACCCATTTGTTCTCCGGGTCGAAGCGAAGGCGGTCGATCTGTTCCCAGGACA
>CAYXNI010000137.1:0-6644 GCA_964466285.1 uncultured Planctomycetota bacterium
CATCGCGTCGATCACCTCGGACCACGTGTGGTTTCCGCTGCCCACGAAATAGACCTCGCCACGGGCCGCGTCCGCCGTTGCCGCCAGCCAGAGGCACTCGACCAGGTCGCGCACGTGGACCAGTGTTAATTCCTTGCTCGGGCTCCCGATGATCGGGGCCAGGCCGTAGCGCTGTGCCGTGACGAACAGCGGCAGGAACGTTCCGTCTCGCGGGCCGTACACGGCGGGCGGGCGGACGACCGTCACCGGAAGGCCCGCCTTCTCGGCCAGGACGGCCCGCTCGCCGCCGAGCTTGCTCAGGCCGTAGCCGCTGACAGGATGCGGTTCGGCGGTTTCGTCGACCGGCTCGGGGGTCGGGTTCGGGCCGACCGCCGCCAGGCTTCCCACGTAGACGAACCGCCGCAGCCGGGTCCCCGCCCTGTCCACCGCCTGGAGCAGGCGGCGGGTCCCCTCGATGTTCACTGCGGCGTAGGCTTCGGCCGTCCGCGCCCGCAACAGCCCGGCCACGTGGAACACATAGTCCACCCCGGCGACGGCCCGGGCGAGGGCATCTACGTTCTCGAGGTCGGCCGTACGCCGCTCGACCGGCAGAGCTTCCAGCCAGGTCAGGCGGCTCGTGCTGCGCACCAGGCACGCCACCTCAAGTCCCTCATCGAGCAGCCGCTCCACCAGGTGGCTGCCGACGAAACCGGTTGCTCCTGTAACCAACGCTTTTCCCGTCACCTTCCGTTCACCTCGCCTGTCGAGAGCCTCCGGCTCGACTGCCCTCGACAAGCTCCCTTCGGGTCTGAGCCTCAGGGTCGAAGACGGGCCGTGAGGCTCTCGAACGGAGCTCGCCGAAGTCAGGTCGAGCGACCTGAATCAATCATAGTGAACCAGCGGCGGCGCTCCAAGTCAAGGGCATGCCCGCCTGAGCATCCGGTTCATCGCCGCGTCCTTCTGGCCGGCTGGCCGTTGTCTTCACGCGACGGGCGCGCTAGACTACCCGCCCACCGCGACAAGGAGAAGGGCAAATGGAATACAGGACGATCGGGCGCACAGACATCAAGGTGTCCAGCATCTGCATGGGATGCTGGGCCATCGTGGGCGACCAGACCTGGGGGCCGCAGGACGAGCAGGACGCCGTCGCCGCCATCGAGGCGAGCCTCGAGGCTGGCGTCACGCTGTTCGACACCGCCCCAGCCTACGGCAACGGCAAGTCCGAGCGCATGCTCGGCCAGGTCCTCAAGCCCCACCGGCAGCGCGTCGTCATTGCCACGAAACTCAGCCAGGAGCACATGCGCAAGGCCGACGCCATCGCCGCCTGCGAAACCAGCTTGCGCAACCTGCGGACCGACTGCATCGACATCTATCAGCTCCACTGGGCGAACCGCGAGGTTCCTTTCGAGAAAACGGTTGAAGCCCTCGACAAGCTTCTCCAGCAGGGGAAGATTCGCGTCGTCGGCGTCTCCAACTTCGGGCCTCGGGACCTGGCTGATTTCCTGAGCCTGTGCCGGGCCGAGGCCGATCAGGTTGCTTGCAGCCTCCTTATGCGCGCCGCCGAGTTCGAACTGGTTCCCGTCTGCGTCAAGCACGGCGTGAGCGTCCTGACCTACTCGCCGTTGGCCGAGGGGCTGCTGACGGGGAAGTTCGGGAACGCCGACGAGGTTCCGGCCGGCCGTGCCCGGACCCGGCACTTCAGCAGTCGGCGCGAGCGCACCCGGCACACCGAAGAAGGTGCGGAGGCGGAGACGTTCCGGGCGATCGGCCGGGTCCGCGAGATTGCCTCGGGCCTCGGCCTGTCGATGGGTCAGGTCGCGCTGGCCTGGCTCCTCCGGCAGCCGGCCGTAACGTCGGTGGTCGCGGGCTGCCGGAACGCCCGTCAGGCGCGCGAGAACGCCGCCGCCGCGGAGGCCGATCTGCCGGTCGAGGTCATCGGGGAACTCAACGACGCAACGGAGGCGCTCAAGCAGAAGCTCGGCCCCAATCTCGACCCCTGGCAGACCGACTCACGCGTGCGATAATCCTGCGTTGAACCGCTGCACATTGTCCCTTCGGGATGTCTTGTGCCGCCCGTCTCCACGAGGCTTGGACGAATAGCAGGACGCCGATGGGCTGAACCCATCGGACCGGAAGAAGAAAAGACAAAGAAAAGACGTCGAGGAAGGAGGAAGGAAAAGACCCATGGACAGTTGACTATCCTCATAGCAATAGCAGGCAGCAGGCACCATTCTCGGATGTGGCACAGCCGCCCCGGCTGTGCATCTGACCGTCGCCCCGCTTCCGCACCTCGAACACCCGCCAGGGGCGCCATGCCGCTGGCCGTGCCACCAGTCTTCGCACCCTGCAAACTTCGCCGAAATGACATGCGACGCCATAACATCTGTGCCTGGCACTACTTGTGTCCCTTAAGTGTGACAGGCACCATTCTCACCGGCACCATTCTCACCGGGACTCCGCGGGACCCTGAGCCCAGGCCACTCCGGAAAATGCTCAGTGCGCCTCGTTGACTTTGGGCAAGCGGATGTTATCCTCAATGTTCGTGACGGCCCAGAATAATACCAAGAAACGCGAAAGGAAAGCATATGCTCGTGGATTACACAACGATTATCGGCACCGGTCTTACGCTTTTGGGCCTATGGTATGCGATCAAGGTCAATAGAACAATCCTCTACAAGGATCGGCTCAGAGCCTTGCAGGAACTTCGTGACGTCTTTTGGACCGAGGTAACAAGGTTTGAGAACTGGTTGACGTCGCTAAGACGCGACTCCGATCGATTTGTGTTCTGCGATACCATAGCCGGTGGTCCCAAGTGGCATACGTTCTCGAACAGAAACAATACGTTCTATTCCACAAGGGAGCAGAAGCTTGTAGAGGATTTGCGCACCAAAATGTTTAACGTTTGTGCCTGGCTGAGGGAGCAAGCCCCTGATGCCTCAAACGCCGAAATAGAAGGAAAGAAACAGGAGTTCTATGACCTGAGAAACAAAGTCGCGAAGCTGAAACAGAAACCGATCAGGCGCAAGTCCATTCTTTTTGACTGGGTGTTGCCCATCATAATTGTCTTGGCAACACTGGGCGTTGCACTCGGACACTGGTTCCTGGAGCGCCATAACAGGCTCGTTTCACCCTCGACATGTCCGAGCCACCAGGCGAATCATACTTCGGCCACAAATTCGTACTGATACTCGTTATTCCCTCGCGCCATGCTTGCGAAGGAACTCGACGATTTCCTTTTGACCCGCGTGCGCCGCGGAGTGAAGCGGCGTCCGGCCCTGCTTATCCATCGCGCTGACGTTCGCCCCGTTCGCAATGAGGAGTTCCACGATGTCCTTGTGCCGCCACTGCGCCGCTCGGTGCAGCGGTGTCTCGCGCACTAAATCCGCCGCGTTCACGTGCGCCCCATTCGCAAGAAGCAACTCCACGACACCCTTCTGCCCGGAAGATGGCGCGACGTGAAGCGGTGTCGAGCCGTTGTAATCCACCGTGTTGACGTCGGCGCCCTTCGCAAGAAGTAGTTTTGCCAGGTCCTTGTGTCCTTTCTCCGCCGCCTGGTGGAGCGGCGTCTCGCCCACGCAATTCGCCGCGCTCACGTTCGCCCCATTTGCAATAAGCAACTCGACAACACCCTTCTGCCCGGAAGATACCGCCACGTGCAGCGGCGTCTCGTACTCGGCGGTTACTGTGTTGACGTTCGCACCATTTGCAGTAAGCAATTCCACAACGCCGCGGTGCTCTCGCAACACCGCTAAGTACAGCGGCGTCAAGCCGTTGTTATCCGTCGCGTTGACGGTGGCCCCCTTCGCAAGGAGCAACTCCGCGACATCCTTGTGCCCCTCGTGCGCCGCCCAGTGCAGCGGCGTCCAGCCGCCATCATCTCGGGCGTTGACGTCAGCCCCGTTCGCAAGAAGCAACTGCACGAGATCCTTCTGCCCCTTCCACGCCGCCCGGTCAAGCGGCGTCCAGCCGTCCTTACTCACCGCGTCGACGTTCGCGCCATTCGCAATGAGTAATTCCGCGATATCCTTGTGCCCCCTCTCCGCCGCCCAGAGAAGCGGCGTCGCGCCGCCATCATCTCGGACGTTGACGTTGGCCCCGTTCACAAGAAGCAATTGTGCGACATCCTTCTGCCCCTTCCACGCCGCTAGGTGCAGCGGGGTCCAGTGCGATAGTTTCTTGTGGACGTTCTCCGTCGCTTCGTCCATCATCTCGTCGGAAATGAGGAACTTGCGGCCATCCGCCGCCGTTTTCGCCTCTCCGCTCGCGTCGGCCTCGCTGATCCTGGCGATCTCTTTCAGGCCGCGCGCCACCAGCGCCGCCGAGCGCACGGCGAGGGCTCTCTTGCCGACGGGCACGATGTTCGCGTCGCTGTTTGGCGGTTCTCGATTCGTGGTCACTGTTTGCTGCCCCCCACTGCCCGCTCATACGCTCTTCGCGCCTCGGCGATTCTCGCAGTGACGTGGCCGGCCATCTCGGCCAGGAGGTCGGCGCCAGCGGCTTCCGCTTCGTCCGCCTTGGTTTTGAGCGCGAAAAGATCGCTCTTCTTGAGTTCCGAGATTTCGGCGTCGATGGCCTGGAAACGGGTTTCAACCTGCGCGATCTTTCGGATGGTCCGAATGAGTTCGGCGGCTGCGCCTTCCCCTTGCACGGATTCCGGGGACTCCTCCCACTCGCGGAGTATGTCCTGCAGGCGTTGCTCGTCGCCATCCTGGTACGCCTGATTAGCCTGGGCCATGAACTTCTGGCGGCGAGCGCGTTCCTTGTCCGAACCGGCGAGGTCGGGATGGACGGTCTTGGCCACCTGGCGGAAGAGCGCCTTCAGCCGTTCCGAGGGCTTTCCGGGTCTCTGCTGCGATTGTTCGGCATCGTCAACAGCGCGGCGTGACTCCTCCGCGCGTTCGCGGGCGGCAGACGCCTGCCGTTGTGCGGGCTCACTTTCCGGGTTCTTGCGGGAGAGGGATTCCGCGAGGAGCGCGTTGACCTCGTCAAGCTCGGCGTATCGGGCGCCCACGACAGTCAAGTAGCGGCGTTCAAATGCCGCCAACTCTCTGCGAAGGGTGGCGAGTTCGAGTTCGCGTTCGGCAAGAGTTGACTCCAGAGCGCGAAGTTCCGCCCGCTTGCGTTCAAGTTCTCGCTCTTCCGGGCGCAGCGGCCGTGAGGGAGCAGAGGGCTTTTTCCTGGACGGTGATGATGGCCCCGCCCCTGTGCTGTCCGAATCCGCCGGAGCCATTTCATCATTCCCCCCAGTAGACGACGCCGCTCATTGCCCGTGCGACACGTGATCCGCTCCTGCTTCCGGGCAGTTTGGGTGTGGCGCAGGGTACGTCCGGCCATCCGCAAAGTCAAGGTCATTCCCACCAAAGCCATTTGCGTTGTGGCCCGTTCGGAGGTGGAGCGGCGGACCGTCGTCGTCTCGTCTTCGAGACGCATCCTCGTCGTCGTCGAAACGTGCCCAACCAGTTCTGAAACAACGTTTCAATCGGTACTCGCGGATTTGCCGCCTGCGGCAGACTGTGTGTACTCGAACGCGAGGTGTGATATACTGGCGCCGGCGGACTGGTTGGTGGTACTCATGATCGCGAACGAACGGTGCTTTCCTTACGTCTACACGCCGGAAACGGGGGTGCCGTGGTACCTCCGTTACAGCGCGGAGGGGCAATCTTACTGGTCGGCGGCCAGGCATGCTCTGGCCTACTATCTCAAGTCAAGACGCAAGAAGTTCTCTGCACCTGTGGAAGAGCTCGAACACTTCCGAAACCAGCGCGAGCTCATGCGGGGATTGGTTGAGCTTGACGGCGGGGGCAGTGCCGCATGGCCTGCTCCTACCGCGCCTGCGGGCGGCGCCTGGCGGCGTTCGAGGGCCACACGCCCGCCTGGGTTCGCCGCCTGCTCCGGGAAGCCCACGGCGACTAGCGCTCGCCCGTGACCTCGAAGCGGTGCCTCCCGGCGGGCACGCGAACGTTCGGCGAGGCCTTCTTGCCGTTCAACGTGACGGCCGCGTTCGAGAAGCCCGCCACGGGCAGGACAACGTCGGCCTCGCTGCCGGGCGGAACGGTCACCTCCAGTTCCAGCTTGTCCTTGCCCAGCGACCAGGCGACCGCGACGTCGCCATGCGGAGTGGGCACCGTGCCCTTCGCCCACGTCAGGCCGCACAGCGTCGGGCGGACGGAGATCGTCCCGAAGCCCGGCGAGCCCGCCGTCACGCCCAGCACCCGGGCGGACATTTGAATCAGCGGCGAAGAGCACCACCCGTGAGAAAGGTCGCCCCCGTTCCACATCTCGCGGAACGACTGCGTCTCCGGCACGATCTCCCACCGGCGGATCTGTGACAGGCCGTGCCGCTCGAACAGCCCGGCGTGCTCGATCGCCTGGAACACCCAGTACATGAACCACGGCTGGGTGTTGAGAGGCGTATCGGCCAGCACGCGTTCGACGATCTCGCGTTGGCGTTCCGCGGGGGCCAGATCGTACAGGACGGCCAGCAGGTTGACGTGCGGGCTGAACGTCTCGATGTCCTTGTCTTCGGGCAGCCATTGGTGCGGCGCGACGGAGCTCTGAAACGGTTTGCCGTCGCGGTAGAGCCCCTTTGTGTCGTTCCAGAGTTCGCGGTGGAAGGCCTGGGCGAGTTCGCGGCGGCGGGCGGCGTAGTCCCGGGCGCGGGCGGC
>CAYXNI010000138.1:0-6636 GCA_964466285.1 uncultured Planctomycetota bacterium
GCCGGAGAAGTTGTACTCGATAAGGAGGCAGCTGCTGAAGTTGTTGTTGTCGAACGATTCGTGGTCGCTCCGTCCCATCTGGCCGATGGTGGCGGTGATGCCGCCATATGTGGAGAGCGAGTCGCTCAGGGCCTGTGTGAGGGGCGTGTCGTCGGTGGCGTAGTAGATTCCGGCTTTGTCGGGGTTGGCCGCGGGGTTGTACGCGATCATGTCGAGCGAGATCATGGCCTGAATGTCATCGGCGTTGTGTGCGCTCGCATAGGCGGCGCTGCCGTAGAGGCCCTGTTCCTCGCGGTCGAACGCGATGAAGATCAGGGTCGACTCGAACTCGTGTTGCGACAGGACGCGGGCGGCTTCCAGCACGCCGGCAACGCCGCTCGCGTTGTCATCCGCACCGGGGTTGTTGACGGAATCGTAATGGGCGCCGGCGATGTAGATTTGTTCGGGGTGGACGGTGCCGGTGTGGACGCCGACGACGTTGTAATAGGTGGAGCCGCTGTACAGGAAGGGATCGAGCGAGGTGGACAGGCCGAATCCATCGAAGGCGCTGTAGATGTTCGCGCGTGCCAGGTCGTGCTGTGCTCCGGTGAGGCCGCGGTCGTCACCTGTGTGGGCGTAGAGGTAATCGTCCAGGTAATCCGTATACTTGGCCTGGCTGACCTCGTTGACGATGTCCTGCGTGGGCGTGGCGAGGGCAGAAACCGGACCGAGACCGAGAACAATCAGCAGGACCAACAGGATTATCCCGCGTTTTCGCACACTCGTCATTTCCTTGATAATGGGTGTAATGAACATGGCTTTTCCGATCTCTGAAACCTACATAGGAGCAGGTTCCGTGCCAGAGCGAGGCGGAGATCGACAAGCTCTATCGCAGCGAACGGGCGCAGATGGAACGTCAGCTGCGTCGCTTCCTCAGCGCGAGGAGCGCCATTCCAATGAGCACGAGGCCGGCCGGTTCAGGGACCGGGATTTCAGAGCAGTACATCGCGAGGTCCCAGTCCTTCACGTCGCCGGTCAGCAGCCGGTACTTGTCGTCGGGAAAGACAATCTGCTCCCAGAGCGGCTGGTCGTCGAGCAGCCAATAGTAGAGGAGTTGTCCTTCGTTGACCTGGTGCGTGACGACGGGGTTGCGGTATTCTTTCCCCTCATCGTCCACGATATAGATGTCGTCCTCGGTCCGGCCGCCTATCAGGGCGGGGTTGTCCCACGTGGCGTCCGTGTAGTCGATGAGCAGCCAGATTTCCTTGCGCTTGTCGGAGGCCTCCTGATTCTGGACAGTCAGTATGTTCTGGTTCGGAGCCGCTCCCCACTGCGGGGAGCCGAGGACACCCGCCTGGGTGCCGGCCAAGCGGAAGGCCAGCTCATCAAGCTCTCCGTCGCCGTCCGTATCAGTCCCCTCGTTGTTGAACATCTGCCAGAAGTACGCAACATCGTAGTTCTCCATCGCGTAGGTCGGCTTGCTGAGACCCGGGGCAATGACGACGTATCGCTGGCCGATGCGTTCATGCCACGGCCCGCCGATGTTGACGGCGAGGTCCCATGCCGGGGTGTCTACGAGGTGTATGAAGTCGTTGAAGTAAACGTCATCGTTGATGCCGTCCGGGCCGTTGCCGACGTCGGTGTCGGAGTCGTGCCAGATGGACTGCGTGGTGTTGGTGCCGGGTGGAGCGGCATTCTCGCGATTGCCGCCGGTCAGCGTCATGCAGTGCGGAGGGGTGTCGAACCCAACCACAACGTACTCGTTGTTCGAGAGCTGCGTCAGGAGCAGGTTATAATCCGCGGCCACAAGCGGGATCTTGAGCCGGGTCGTGACGTCCGTGTAGGTCGAGGCGTTCGGCTGGTAGTCCGGCACTGCTGCGTTGGGGTTCAGGGCGAACATGTAGAGCCAGTAGTTGACGGCCTTGTCCGCGCAGCCCATGTTCGCGGTGCCGAAGGCCTGGTTCATCTGAGCGTAGATGTTCTCGGCCTTCGCCTGCGTGGTGCCCAGGTTCAGGGGGTCGGTTCCCCATCCGGCCGCGGCCAGGATGTTGGCCGCCGCCGCCTGCCAGCAACTGTTGTCGTTAGGATCGCCGCCCAGGGCCGGCTTGTCGACGTCCGGGATCTGGGCGCTCTTGTCCACGTCCCACGCCTGCGCAACACCGGGCAGGAGCAGCACAAACAAACTCGCAATCACCAAAAGCTTCCTCATCGTACACCTCCTTTCACCAACACACAATTGCACCTCTGTGCCGCATACGAACGCGGCCAAGCGGTTCCACGAGGACGCTTGCACAGTCAACACCCGTACGCGAACATCCGACCATCAAACTCAGATACTAGCAAACCGCGTGCCCATCACCGTCCGAAAATTGCGGGATTTTCCAAGGCCTGACAGGAGAAGGGGTAACGGCGGCTCGATGGCGGGCTATCTCAACTTGGCCGCCTTTCATGTTGCGAAAACAGGACACATGACGTTGCCAAGAAGCAACATGCCGCGCACGGAGCCAGTGGCGCGGAGGTCTCGGGTGGCGTTCTTGTGCGGGGTTATCGTTATGGTGTTCGACGCTGTTTCAAGACCGGAGCGTGTTAGAGCGCCGGTGAAGCGCCGTGTGCGCCGGGCAAACACGCTCACGTGGCCAATCGCGGCGTCCGGCGGGCACGGCGTGCACGCTCAGTCTTGAAACAGCTTTTCAGGCCTTTGACTGCTCTTTTGGCGCAAGGAAGAAGGCATAAAGCGCCAGGTAAATTGCTCCCACGCAGATGCCGGCGTCGGCCACGTTGAACGCGGGCCAGTGGTGGCTCCGCCAGCAGACGTCGACGAAATCCCGCACGTACCCGAACTCGACGCGGTCGTACACGTTCCCGATCGCTCCCGCCAGGACGAGCCCGAGCGCAATCTGGGCCAAGACGGCCCGTGATTCGCGCCGGTGCGCGAACCAGATCACCGCCGCCCCCGCCGCCACCCCGAACACGAGCCACAGCCCGCTCCCCTGCGCCAGCCCGAACACGCCGCCGCGGTTCTTGCTGTGGACAATGTTAATCAAGCCGCGAACGATGACAATCGGAGGATAGTCCGGCTCCACCCGAGCGGCCCGCCTGGCCAACTCGACCAGCTCCCACCTGCCCGTCGCCTCGGCATGTGCCACGAACTGATTCAGGTTCCCCTCGCCCAGCTTCTCTCCGCGGAGGCGCTGGGCCTGATCGGCCAGGGCTGTCTGGCCGAAGAGCCGCGACTCCTCGGCGAGACGGTCAAGGAGCGTGCTTCGGGCTGTAAGGGCCTGCTCGACAGCCTGGGGGAAACGCCGAGGGAAGTACTCGAAGATGTAGTGCTTGGTCAGGAGGTCCGCCGCGGCGGCAATGACCGCGACCGTCCAGAAGAACATCGGCACGCGCTTTACGAGCCGGACTCTTCCTGCTCGGTCAGGCATGGAATGCAATACCTGGCGTGAGGTTTGGCCATGAGCCGCCCCTTGGGGATGGGCTTGCCGCACGTGGTACAAATGCCATAAGTTCCGTTCGCCACCCGCTCCAGGGCCTCGTCGATCTCGCGGAGGGTCTCGCCCTGGTGCTCCAGCAGGCTGAGATCGAATTCCTGCTCGTAGTTGTCCGTCCCGAGGTCCGCGAAATTGGAGATATCCATCGTGGCCGCCTCGTCTTTCGATTTCCGCACCGCCTCATCTTCGAGGCGTGTGGCATCGCCGACGGTGGCTGCCCGTTTCGCAAGCAGAATTTCCTTGAACTTCACCAGGTCGGGTTTTCGCAAAGGCATCTTACGTGTCCTTATCAAGCCGGCCCTCCCCCCATCCGGCCCGGGTTCACCCGTACCCCTCGTAACTGCCGCGGCACGCGCCGCGACCGACTCGACCGAGAACGGTTAATTATACCGCCGATTTCCCAAAAGTCAATGTTGCCAAACCGCAAAACTCGCCCCCCGCCAACGAGCCGTCGCGTCGACACGCGAGACGCCTGGGCTTCGTCTGTGTAAGGAGACATGGACAGAGCCTCAATGCAGGGCGGGATCGGGCGGATCGCGCGGCGGCGGAGGCGAATCGGGATCACGCCACGCCACGATCGCGCGGCCCGTCCACCGGTAGTAATCCGAAAACTCGTCCACAGGAATCTCACGCGCCCCGCTGGCCGGGTCGCCTATCGTGAGTTTCCCATCGGCCATGCGGAGCAGGGCGATCGAATGGTGCCGCCCTCTTTTCTCAACAAAGAGCACGGCTGGCCGGCCGATCTCGCGGAGACGATCGAACGTGGTCCGGACGATGTCCACCTTGAGAGCCCTTTCGCGCCCGAAAAACCGGATGGCCCGGGCAAGGCGCGGCAGTTCGGTCCCGCGGAATGACGTGCGCGCCGCGAACGCCATTTCGCCTTCCGCCACCGCGACGCCCCAGGCGCGAAGGAGTATCGCCCCGGCGCAAGGCCCGCACGTAAAGGATCGGGTCTGCAGCATCACGCCCGCCTGCCACCGGCCGGTCAGGCGGGAGAGGCGCGGGCCTTCGAGGGCCAGCCAGGCGGCGTCGCACAGGACATAATAGGTGAGCACAACGCTGAAGACGCCGACCAGAACACGCTGCCGGGGCCGTTTCTGCGGCAGGACGAGCCCCGCCGCCAGCAGCAGGAATCCGGCGGGCGCGATCAAGGCCGTCAGGATGAGGTACGGCGTTTCGATATAGAACCCGTCGGGATACAGCGAGGTGAGAAGCCGGTAGCCGACGCCGGCGGCGCCGACGGACACGGCGGCGTTCCGGGCCCACTGATGCCGACGGCACACGAGACAGCCGAGCGCCAGAAAAGCGCCGCTGAGCGCGACGACCAGGCCAAGCTCAGCCCACAGAGTCAACTCGAGACTCAAACGCGCACTCCGTGAGAAACCGCCCTTGTCTGCACACGCGTAGCTTCAAATCCAATAACCAGGCCCCAACAACCAATCAGAGTCCCAGGCGCACAGAGACGGCGCCGTAAGTCGATTATCGAACATCCGTCGCGCGGTGTTATTCATTTCTGCGGCGGCCAATCAAGCATCGGGCGCGGGAGAGAACAGGGGGCATTTGATTCTGAGTTCCAGTTTCGATGCGGCGCGGCATCCGTCGGGCGCCCGGCCATGGCATGGGCTTTCATTCGACGAGCACGAGGCCGAAGTAATGCTGCGGGGCCTGTCGCGTGCGGACGACGTTGATGGTGAACCGGTGTTTTCTTGCGGTGGCGAAGACGTCGATCCCGCAGGCCTCCATCGCCGGGCGGGCCCGGTCGGGATGGCGGCAACCTTTGTCGAAGGCGCATGTATCGCACAGGTCGCACGGCCCTGCGCCGAGGCCGAGGGCCTTATAGTGGCCGGCGAGGAAAAGTTCGCGTTCGAGTGCGACGGCGATGCGCTTGGTTTCGCCGCGCGGCGACTCGAAGAAGACGGCCTTCTTGTACTCGTCGAGCATTTTGCGGGTCTCGGCCGGGGTGGGGGCGTGGGGCGGACAGACGAGGCAGCCGCCGAACCCGCCGCAGCCGAACTGGCACTTCCACCGGACCCAGTGCCCCGTCTCGACGGTCGAGGGCGCGATGACCTTGGCCTTCAGTGCGCCAGCGTCGAGCGCCATCCGAACCAGCCGCTCCGCCGCAGTGTTCTTCTTTGCCATTGTCGTTGCTCCGTGCGATACCAGTACCGGGATCGGCGAGCCGTCAGAGCCGGCCGCGTGATTTCCAGTGCTCGTACTCGAAGAGCCAATCCGCCTTCCGGGCGGTGACGAGGGCCTTCATGCGCTCGGCGAACGGGCGGCGCTCGCCGAGTTGCTCGGGGAAGGCCTGCTTCTTGTAGATGGCCTGGGCGAGCTTCTTGCCGAGGTCCGCCGCGGCATCGAGGCGGCGCGCCCGGGCATCGGGGTCGAAGAGCTGCCGCGCTTCGGCGCCGACGCTGCCGACCGTCCAGCAGCCGAGCGTCCGGAGGAAGCGGAGGGTGTACTCCTCGACCTCGGCGCTTTCGGGTCCGCCCGAGGTCACAACGGCGGCGCCGTAGCGGCCTTCGAGCATTTGTGTGTGGAGCAGGCCGCAGCAGCGGTCGAACAGGCACTTCATCTGGGCGGTGACGCTCCCGATATAGTTGGGGCTGGCAAGGACGATGCCGTCGGCGGCGAGCATGGCCGGCTTGACGGTCTTCTCGAAGTCGTCGGGGATGGGGCACGCGCCGGTTTTGTGGCAGGCGGCGCAGTCGGTGCACGGGCCGATCCTGGTCTCGACGAGCGAGAAGAGCGCGACCTCCGGTGCTGTTGAGGACAGGGAGCGGGCCTCGCCGCGTGCGGCGTCGAGGACGGCGTTCAGGAGCGTCCCCGTGTTTCCCTTCATTCCGCGCGGGCTGCCAATGATGGCTGCGAGCTTCATGGCGTTCTCCTTTCCTTCGGCAACAGAGTCATTCCGGCGGCTGGAACACCAGCGCGGCCGGTTCTGCGATGATGTGCCACCGCCCGGTCGCCCCCGCAAATGCCCGGCATTCCGAGAACCGCTCACCCGTGACCAGATCAGCGCATCGTTACCTTTTTGCCCTTCGCGGCGGAGGCGCCGATGGCGTCGAGGTTGACGTTGACGAGGTCGTGGCAGTCACCGAACCGAAGGCTCTCGGGGATGACGCCGAGGTCGGCTTGCCTGCGGTAGTGGAAGACCCATGCG
>CAYXNI010000139.1:0-6622 GCA_964466285.1 uncultured Planctomycetota bacterium
TCGAGTTTCGCAAGCGCCTCAAGGCAATGGACGTGCTGGCCGAGCGGCGGGGCTTTCGCTTCGAGGCCGACCGTGAATACGGTCTCGTGCACTTCCTCACGCTCGTTCGGGCCGACGGACACGGCCGCTGCGCGATCTGTTACCAGGAGCGGCTCACACAGACCGCCCGCCGCGCCGCACAGTCCGGGGCCAACGCCTTTTCCTCCACACTCCTCGCCAGTACCCGCCAGGACCACGACGCGATCCGCGCCGCTGGCGAGCAGGCTGCAAACGAGGCGGGCATCCCCTTCCTCTACGTGGACTTGCGGCATCTCGCCGCCCAGGGAGACGCCCTCGCGAAGAAGATGAGCCTTTACAGGCAGCAGTATTGCGGCTGTATTTTCAGCGAGTTCGAACGCTACAAAGACACGGACGTGGACATTCATCGTGCAATCCGACAGCACTCATGCCACAAGAACTGACCGGGGCCCAAGCCTGTTGCGGGGCCGGATGCCCGGCCCCGGAATCAGGGCCGCCGTCCTCCTGCTGATGCTTTCGGCGGCGTCCTGCTCGTCCTGTTCCAGGACGCCCGAGGTCCAGCCGCCTCCCCCATCGGTCCCAAAAGTGCGCGTCCTGTTGCTCGAGAACGCGGACACAGTCGATATTGCGGTTCCGGGCCGATACGAGATTCTGGTCCGAAGCGGCCCCGCGAAGCCCCGCCGCGTGGCGTCGGGCGCGGAGCTGCGTTCCACAACCGTGCGATGCAGCGAGAGCGACGTCATCGTGGACGATATCGTCCGGACGCCCGGAACGGTCGCCTTTGTTCCGGACCGCGTCCCGCTCGAGGTCGGCGGCCGGCGCTACCGGGGAACCATCGAGGTCACCGCCCGGGCCGGCAAACTGCGGGTCATCAACATCGTCGACCTCGAGGGCTATCTGCGCGGCGTCATCCCGGCCGAAATGTACCGCACCTGGCCCCATGCGGCCCTCCAGGCCCAGGCGATCGCCGCACGCAGCTACGCCCGCATCCGGTGCGCCGCACGGAAGGCGCTCGACTTCGACCTGTACGCCACCGTGTCCGACCAGAAATACGACGGCCTCGACGCGGAGTCCGCCCGCACCGACGAGGCGGTCAGCAGCACGGCCGGCCTCGTGCTCCTTTACCGGGGCCAGCCGTTCATCCCATACTATCATTCCACGTGCAGCGGCTTCACCGCAGACGCGCGCCTGGTCTTCGCCAACCCCTCGCTTCCCCCGCCCCTGCACGGAGGCCGACGCTGCGGCTACTGCGACAACGCCCCCCGCGCGAACTGGTCCCTCCGCGTCACCCTGCGGCAGGCGGCCGAGAAGCTCGGCATGCCCAACCTCTACGGCGTCAGCCTCGACGCCGTCGGGCTCGACGGACGAGTCGGCCAAGTCATACTCCATCGCAACGACGGGGCCAAGCAGTCCGTCCCAGGGACATTCTTCCGCCAGCGGCTCGGTCTCTTCAGCACGCGCTTCATCGTGCGGGCCGACGGGCCCGACTTCGTCTTTGAGGGGCACGGCTACGGACACGGCGCCGGAATGTGCCAGTACGGAGCCAAGGGAATGGCCGAAGCCGGCAAGAACTACAAGGACATCCTGTACCTCTACTACCCCGGCGCCGCTCTCTCAAAGGTATATTAAGGAGTCGGCTATCACTTATCAGCGACACATGAGGAGCATCGGGCCGGCGGCCGATCATTCGTCGCGTTCAGCATGGCATTGTGGCGGGAAAGAAACCTGAAAACCGCGACCTTCGGTTTTGTGCTGGAACACGGCGACGTTGGCACACGGGCCCGCGCAGGAGTCCTACGCACCCCGCACGGCGAGGTCCCGACCCCGGCCTTCATGCCGGTCGGCACACAGGGGACGGTCAAGGCCCTGGTGCCGCCCCTGCTCACCGCGACGGGCACGACTATGATCCTGTCGAACACGTACCACCTCGCCCTGCGGCCGGGCGAACAGACCGTCCGGAAACTCGGCGGCCTCCACAAGTTCATGGCATGGAACGGCCCCATCCTCACCGACAGCGGCGGGTTCCAGGTCTTTTCCCTGGCTGAGCTTGCGCACATCACCGAGGAAGGCGTGCGGTTCCGCTCGCACGTCGACGGCCGCGAGTTCTTTCTCAGCCCCGAACGGGTCATGGACATTCAGCACGCCCTCGGCTCCGACATCATGATGTGCCTCGACGAGTGCGTCCCGTATCCGTGCGAGCGTGACGCCGCCGAGCGCGCGATGGCCCGGACCGTCCGGTGGGCTGAACGGAGCCTGGCCGCCCGCCCCGACGGCGGGGCGCTTTTTGGCATCGTGCAGGGCGGCACATTTCCCGATCTTCGCGTGAAATGCGCACAAACACTGGCGCAAATGCCCTTCGACGGGTATGCTATCGGGGGCGTGAGCGTGGGCGAAGGGCCGCTGCTCATGAACGAGGCCGTCGCGTGCACGGCGCCACAACTGCCCGCGGAAAAGCCGCGGTACTTGATGGGCGTCGGCCCGCCCGGCGACTTGCTCCGGGCCATCGGACAGGGCGTCGACATGTTTGACTGCGTGATGCCCACGCGAAACGCCCGCGGCGCCTGCGCCTTCACCTGGCGGGGCAAGGTCCGGCTTCGGAACGCCGAGCATGCGGACAGCCCTCTGCCGCTGGATGAGGACTGCGGTTGCCTGGCGTGCCGGGATTTCTCGCGCGGCGCACTCCGCCACTTTTACCTGGCCGGAGAAATGGCGGCCCCGATCCTGGTGACGCTGCACAACCTGACCTTTTACCAGAGCCTGATGCGGCGTACGCGTCAGGCCATTTTGGAAGACCGGTTCGAGTCGTTCAGTGCGGAAACGCTCGCCCGACTGGCCGAGTGACCCGCCGCCCTCGGCCCGGGCGGCGCACTCGTACCGCAGGCGAGCCGAGCCTGACAGTTAGGAGAGAGGATCGTGTACAACTTCTTGGCTTCGTTGTGGGTGCTGGCTGCCGACGCGGGATCGACCACCGAGGGCGCCGGAAGCGGCTCATCCGGAGGCGGCGGAATGCTCGGTGGCATGCTCATCCCGCTCATCATCATCTTCGGCATCATGTACCTGTTCATCTTCGCACCGCAGCGCAAGAAGGACAAGCTGCGCCGCCAGATGCTCGACGCCATCCAGAAGGGCGACGACGTCGTCACCATCGGCGGCATCCACGGGAAGGTGTGGCAGGTGAAGGAGGACGCAATCGTTGTCCAGGTCGCCGACGACATGAAGTTGACTTTCTCTCGCGGCGCCGTCGCCACGGTCAAGAAGGAGGGCGGCAAAAGCGAGTTGCTAAAGACCTGAACCGGTCCGTCTGTCCCGGCCACGGGACCGCCGGCGGGTCGGTTCAAGATCAAGAGAACCCTTACTCCGTAGCGAAGCAGCAGCATAAGGAAATAGCGGAACATGTGGAAGAAGATCGTTGAAGCCCCGTTCCAGGCCGTTGCGTGGCTGTTCAAGAGCATGTACGGCCGCGTCCTCTCCGTCCTCATCCTCACCCTGCTCTGCGTGATGGTGAACTACCCCATCCGCGACACCGAGGTCGGGGTGTGGGAGGTCCGTGACGTTCTGAAGCCCGCCTACAGCGGCACCGGCCGGTCCGACGTTGACGAAGCGAAACGGGTCGACCCGACCGCCGTCGAAGAGTCCCGGGTCGTCAAACAGGTCGAAGTCTACGACTGGTTCGGCTACATCACGCTTCCCTTCCATGGCGTCGCCGCACGCGAGATCAAGCTCATCGGCGAGACCGACCTCTATGACCCCGACCTCTGGTACGTGATGAGGAACCCGCCGAGCAAGTTCGTTAAGTGGGTCCGTCAGGAGGAGACCAGGCCCGAGGGGCCGGTTCTCGACGAGTGGACGAACGAGGTGCTCCGGCTCGGCCTTTCCCTCGAGAAAAAGGCTCCCGCGGGCCCGGGGTTCCAGGTCACGCTCTACCAGACGTTGGAAGGCCGAAAAGCGGTTCACAGCCAACCATTCGGAACTGAAGACGAGGCCCGGGCCTACGCGAAGACCGTCATGGCCAATCCCTTCCAGGTCATTGCCGACGCCCAGAGCGAGAAGACCCTGGGCGATTATCTCGTCCGGGCCAAGGCCATCAAGCTGACGGACAAGAAGGTCAAGCACCGCCAGGTCGCCTGGGTTTCCCGCGGACTGACACTCGGCCTCGACCTGCAGGGCGGGACCGAACTCCGCTACAAGATCGCCGCCTCGGAAGGCAAGATGGCGCGCGTCAACGCCCAGGACCTGGCCCAAGTCATCCGCCGCCGGATCGACGCGTACGGCCTCAAAGAGCCACGCGTCCAGCCCGTCGGCGACAGGGGCATCCTCGTTCAGATCCCCGGCTTTGACAAGAGCGACGTCGCCCGCGTTCGAGGCATCATCACCCAGACCGGTCATCTGGAGTTCCGCCTCGTCGCCGACGCAGAAAACAATCAGGCCGTCCTCGAACAGGCGAAGAAGACGGGAAAGGCGCCGGACGGATGGCATTGGTACGGGCTTCAGAGGGAAGACCCAGACCAGCCCGGAAAGTTCAAGACCGACAAACTCCTCATCGAAGACCAGATCCAACTCACCGGCGACAGCATCGATCCGGCCTCGGTTTACGTCGGACGGTCGGAAACCAAGCCCGCGGTCATGGTCAATTTCAAGGACAGCGGCATCTTCTGGAACGTCACCCGCAAGAACATCGGCCGGCGCCTCGCCATCATTCTCGACGACCGCCGCGACGAGGAGAACCGGCTGGAGACGCGAAGCGCGGACGGCAAGCCCGAGCCATACGGCCGGCTGGTCTCCGCCCCTGAGATCAAGACGGCCATTCCCGGCGCGGCCGAAATCTCCGGCGACTTCACTCAGCGCGAACTCGAAGAGCTGAAATACACCCTACAGTCGGGGATTCTCGAGGTCCCTCTCGAGCTCGAAAGCGAACAATCGATCGGGCCCTCCCAGGGCCAGAAAGGCATCGACGAAGGAAAGACGGCCATGATCTACGGCATGGCCGCGATCATCGTGTTTATGACAATCTACTACACGGCCGCCGGCACCGTGGCCGATTTCGCCCTCATCCTGAACCTCCTCATGCTGGTCGCCGCACTCTCGCTCCGCGGCGCTACTCTTACGCTCCCCGGCATCGCAGGCATCATCCTGGCCATGGGCATGTCGGTCGACGCGAACGTTCTCATCTTCGAGCGCATCCGCGAAGAGATCAAGAAGGCCACAGACAAGCCGCTTCTCAAGTGCATGCGCGACGGCCACAGCCGCGCGCTGGTCACCATCTTCGATGCGAACCTCACCACCTTGATCACCGCGATCATCCTCTACCTGTTCGGCACCGGCGCCATTCGCGGGTTCGCGGTCACGCTCTCCTACGGGCTCATCATCGGCATGTTCACCGCCATCGTCGTTACGCGCATCATCCTCGAGACGCTCGTGCGCACAAACACGCTGAAGAACATGCGCATGCTGCAGTTCGTCGAGAACGCCAACATCCCGTTCGTGGCGATGAGGAAGCCCGCCATGGTCATGTCCGGAATCCTCATCATCGCCAGTCTTGCTGCGATCCCGCTCGCACCGGGCAAGCGGCTGGGCATCGACTTCAGCTCCGGCACCCTGGTGGAGGTCAACCTGAAGGAAAAGGTAAACGCCGATCTCGTCCGCGCGAAGCTCGCGGCCGTCGAGGGCTACAAGGATGCCGAAGTGCAGGAGATCACCACCGGGCTCGGCCCCCTCGGCGGCGCCAAGGGAAGCTCTTCCTTCGCCATCCGCCTTCGCTACGTGCCGACAGTCAAGATTGTCAAGATGGGCCGAGTGGAGGACCCCAATTCTCCGTTTGCCGGCGGCGCAGAAGTGATCGTCCAGACCGACCGGCCCACCGACCCCGCAGGAATGGCCAAGAGCCTGGCGGCCGTCGGCTCCGCCGGCGCGGACATGAAAGAAGAACCACAATCCGACGGGTTCCACACTTACATGATCAGGAACAACGACAAGTTGGCAGACGCCACCAGCAAGCTCGCCAGCAACGTTCGCACCGTCTTTGAGACCGAGCCGGTCGCCAACGACATCCGCAAGGCCTTTTCCGACAATGCGACCGGGCAAAGCCTCCTCGTCCCCGAAGGCATGCGCGAGGTCTCACAGACCCAGGATCAGATGGCCGTCAGCATCGCCCTGACGGCTCGCGCCGCTCCGGCCCAGGTCGAAGACGCGCTGCTCAAGGGAACCGGCCAGGTCATGAAGGTTGAAGCCGAGGGCGAGCTTGACTCGAACGGGCTGGCGGCCTCGTTCCTCGTCACGGCCAACCCGGGCGCCCTGCCCCAGATCAAAAACGCCCTGCGGCTCGCCAAGCTGAGCATTCTGGAGCCGTTCGGCAACGTGACCCGCATCTACCCCGCCGTCGCACTCGAACTGACCGTCAAGGCCATCGTCGCCGTCATCCTCTCCTGTCTGGCCATCTGCGCTTACGTCTGGTTCCGCTTCGAGTTCCGGTTCGGCCTGGGCGCGGTGGCCGCCTTGATCCACGACGTCATCATTGTCACCGGCGCTCTCGTCGTGATGAGATACGAAATTGACATGGTTGTCATCGCCGCCTTGCTCACCATCATTGGCTACTCGATCAACGACA
>CAYXNI010000140.1:0-6605 GCA_964466285.1 uncultured Planctomycetota bacterium
CTGGTCCGGCGGCGTTCGAGGCGACTGTCGCCCGGCTGCCGCTTGATACCATGGAGGTGCGGGTGGCGGTCGAGCCGGTCATGGCGGTTCGGTACGACTCGCAGGCGGTGTCGAAGCGGCTGCTGGCGGGGCTCATCTCGTTCTCGAGGGTGAGGTTGGCGAAGACGGAGGTCAGGCTGTACGTGCTTGAGGTGCGGAACCGGGGCCAGGAGGAGTGGCTGAGGCTGTTCGGGTCGCAGGTGGCGTCGGAGGTGGAGAACGCGCGGCTGGCGCTTGAGGCGGCTGTGGCGAACAGGAAAAGGGAAGAGGCGGACGTGACGAACGGGTGACCTCCCTCAAGGCGCGCGAGGCGAACGGTCCGGTGAGGTTGGGCGGCAGGGGCGCACGAGCAACGCAAGAGAAGGGGACGAGCGGCTGACGTTCTATCCGGTCACATGGAAGCTGGTGAACTCGCCTGTTGCGTCGGAGTATTCGACGTCCACCTTGGTGACGTGAGCCATGATCGGGCCGCGATGGCACCATTGGACCATGGACTCGACATCGTTCTCCGGGCCTTCGAAGAGCGCCTCGACCGTTCCTTCCGGGGTGTTGCGAACCCAGCCTGTCAGGCCGAGCCGCTCGGCCCGTGCCACGGTCGAGTACCTGAAGGCTACGCCGTGGACACGGCCGTGGATGGTCACGTGGGCCCTGGTGTTCGCCATCGTGCAACTCCGTTGTCAGCGGCAAGCTGTCAGCGGTCAGTTTGTCATTCTACGGCGCAGATGAGGCACTTGAGATAGGCGGTCTCGGGGCAGTTGGCGGCGACGGGGTGGTCGGGCGGCTGGCCGCGCAACTCGATGACTCGCACCGTTCGGCCGGTCCTGACGCCGGCCGAGTTGAGCGAGCGGACGATCTGCGAGGCCTGGATGTGCTGCGAGCAGCATGAGACGGCCAGGATGCCGCCGCGTTCGAGCAGCCGGAGCGAGGCGGCGTACAGTTCCTCGTAGTTCTTGAGAGCGGCGTCGACGTTGTGGGACGACCTTGCATAGGCGGGCGGGTCGAGTACGATGAGACCGAAGGCGGCTTCGGGCTGCTCGCGGAGGAATGCGCCGACGTCGCTGCGGACGAACGTGAGGTTTGTGCACCCGTTCAGCTCGGCGTTGCGGCGCGCGAGGTCGAGCGCGGGCTGCGAGCTGTCCAGGCAGATGACGCTGGCGGCGCCGCCGAGGGCGTCGGCGCCGCCAAGGGCGGCGGCGATGCCGAACCCGCCGGAGTAGCAGAACGCGTCGAGCACGCGGCGTCCGCGTGCGAGGGCGGCGACGGCGGTGCGGTTGTCGCGCTGATCCAGATAATGGCCAGTCTTCTGGCCGGTGCGGACGTCGATTTCGAAGTTCACGCCGCCGTCGCGAATGATGAGTCTGTCGGGGGGTTGGTCGCCGCGTGCGGCGCCCGTTCGGCGGGGCAGGCCTTCTTTCTCGCGCACGTCGGTGTCGCTGCGTTCGAAGATGCCGCGCGGCCGGACTGAGTCGTGCAGGGCGTCGAGGATGGGTTCGCGCCGCTGGTCGAGGCCCAGGGAGAGGAACTGAACGACGATCCAGTCGGCGTACTGGTCGGCGATGAGGCCGGGGAGGCCGTCGCTCTCGCTGAAGACGAGGCGCCTTGCGGTTTGGCGGTCGGAGAGGGGCGCGAGGCGGTCGCGGAGACGTACGGCTTCCTCGATCTTGCGGCGGAAGAAGGCGTCGTCGACGGCCTCGTCCGGGCGCCATGAGACGAGGCGGACGGTGATCTGCGAGTGTGGGTTGTAGAGGCCCCATGCGATGAACTCGCCGCGGCTGCTCTGGACTTCCACGACGTCGCCGCTCGCGCTGGACCCTTGGATTCTGTCGACGGCGCCTGAGAAGACCCACGGGTGGTGGTAAAGCGAAGGGGCCGTTCGTCCGGGTTTCAGGATCACCTGGGCCATGTGTTCTCGGTTCAAGTTGAACGCCTGGGGTCTAAGGTCGAAACATGGTCCGCAGTCCCTTCATTGGCCGGCGTTCTTTAGGACGGCGTTCACTTTCTTGTTCAGGTTCGCAGCGATTGTCTCGGGCGGTGTGCGGCCGCCGAGGACTTCAGACTCTGCGAGTTCGATGTACTTGCGGGCCGCCTGCCAGCCGTTGACGCCGGGCTCGGGTCGTGCGCAGGGGAGGACGTCGAACGCGCGCCGATTCATGGGACTTTCCGCGAAGAATGCCTTGACGGCGTCCGTCTCGGCCGCGGACTTGCGGATGGGTACGTAGCCGGTGCCCATCGCCCACCCGGCGGTCACTTCCTTCGAACTGAAGTACTTTATGAACTCCCACGCGGCGCGCTGGCGTTCAGGCGTTGTCTTCATCACGGCGATGTTCGCCCCGAACATTACAGTGACGGGTTCCTTGCCTTCGCCGTGGGGGATGATGGTCATGTCCCAGTTGAACTTGTCCTTGATGTCCGACGCGAGGTACGGCCTCGTCGTGCTGGAGCGGATGAGGAAGGCGCATAATCCGTTGGAGAAGTCCTTGCGGTCGCCGTAGCTGAGGCGATCGACCTGGTATGCCGCGCCGGACTTGAGCAGGTTATAGATCAACTGAAAAGTTCCGACCCCCGGCGGTTCGTCGAAGAGCGCTCTCTGTCCGTCGGCCGAGATGATGTCGCCGCCAAGCGACATGAGGATGGCGTCGACGGTCGAGGCGTCGACCGAAACGGCGTAGCCTTTCTTCCCGAGTTTCGTCTTGACCGCCAGGCCCTGTTCCTCGAACTGCTTCCAGGTTTTCGGCGGGGCGTCAAAGCCTGCGGCCTTGAGCATGTCCGCGTTGTAGTAGAGCATGAGGACGCTCTTGGTGAAGGGGAACGAGTAGAACTTGTTTCCGTACTGGGGATAGCGGTTGTTCTCGAGGAACGGGGGGAAGATGTCGGCGAGGCTTTGCTCCGAGAGGCCGCATTTCGGGTCGTTGATGTAGTCGTCGAGCGGCACGACGGCGTCGGACTCGATGTACTCTGCGACCATGCTCTCGTAGGCGACGACGAGGTCGGGGAGCTGTTTGCTCATGATGGTGGCGCGGACTTTCTTGAACAGCTTGTCGTAGTCGCCGGCATATTGGAGCGAGACCTTCATGGGGGGGTTGGTGGCGTTGTAGTCGTCGACGATCTGCTGCAGGAGGCGGGCGTTGCTCTGGGCCTGCGTGTGCCAGAGGACGAGTGTGTCGGGCCGGCGGCTGTCGCACCCGCACGCCAGGGCGAGGACGGCGCAGAAGGCGGGGACGATTGGCCATCTCATCTGCTGTTACCCTTTCAGGCCGATGCCGGCGACGCCTTCGATGAAGCGGCGCTGCAAAATCAGATAGAGCACGACGACGGGTATGATAACAATCGCGGACGCGGGTATCAACGTGTTGAAGCTGGTGGAATGGCCGGCAGCCTACTGGGAGCGCTCACGGAAGAACGCCGCAATCTCGGCCTTGCCGATCTGCCCAGTGGCGACTGACAGAGTCAGCTCGACCAACCCCTGCTCGTCATTCTCGATCATCACGTCATTCATCGCCAGGAAGACAATGGCCGCGGCCGCGCCAGTTCGCTTGTTTCCATCCAGGAACGGATGGTTTTGCACGATGTGATAGAGATAGGCCGCCGCCATCTCGAACAGGTCCGCGTGGAAATACTCGCCACCGTAGGAGGCCTGTGGCATGGCGAGAGTGCGGATTGGAGCAGGCCCACATCGCGTACGCCTTCTGTGCCGCCGTAGTGCTCAATGAGGCTGCGGTGCAGACGGAAGACCCTCTCGATGTCCAGGAACAACGGGGGCATCGCCTACTCCGCGAGCTTCTTCATGGCGCGCCCGAAGCGCTTGTGCACCATCGTGAGGGCATCCGCGAACTTCTTCTCCTCCTTTGGATCGCGAACCGGGGTAAGCACCAACGAGCGGCCGTCGGAGATGATCTCGAACGGAGTGTCCGCCGTGGCCTGGATCAGTTCCAGCACGGGCTTGTCGATGACCAGGGCCAGGCTGTTGCCGTGTTTCGTCAGCTTCTTGACCATGTTCGGCGCCTCCAACGTAGTACCATTGTACTTACAGAGTATCACCAGGAAAGGAGCTTGTCAAGGTGAATCACAGCGGGTTCGTAATGGGTCAGTTATGTGTTGGAACCCGGAGATGAACCGCCAAGACGCCAAGAACGCCAAGGAGAGAAGTCAAACGCAGAGAGGCAGAGGGGCAGAGAAGAACCGCCAAGGTGGTGTGATATCCGCGATTTCATCACATCAGCCCTTGATGCCCGAGCCGGCGACGCCCTCGATGAAGCGCCGTTGGAGGATGAGGTAGAGCGCGACGACGGGCAGGATGACAATGGCCGACGCGGCCATCAAGGTGTTGAAGTTGGTGGCCATTTCGTCCATCAGGAGCGATACTCCGATCTGGACGACGCGCATGTTGGGGGAGTTGGTCACCAGAATCGGCCAGAGGAGGGCGTTCCAACTGCCCAGGAAGGTGAACAGGGAGACGGTGACCAGTGCCGGCGCGGCCATGGGTACGGCGACCTGCCACATGTAACGCCAGTGGCTGCAGCCGTCGATCTGAGCGGCGTCGTAGTAGTCGCGTGGCACGGACCTGAAGAACTGGCGGAGGATGAAGATGGAGAAGACGTTGGCCATCCAGGGCACGATCAGCGCGGGGAACGTGTCGTACCAGCCGAGGAGGGCGATTGTCCGATAGTTGGGAATCATTATCACTTCAAACGGGATCATCATGGTGGAGAGGAAGAGCATGAAGATGAGGCGCTTGCCTCGGAATTCCATGTTCGCGAAGGCGTAGGCGGCGAGGATGGAGGTGAACAGGACGCCCAGGGTGACGCACGCCGCTACGATCAGGCTGTTGCGGAAATACGTGGTAAAGGTCGCTTCACGGGCGGTTGTCCTTGACGCCGTGCGCCAGGCGGTAACGTAGTTCTCCCATTGCGGAGACTCCGGGAGCAAGGTCGGGGAAGGTGCGTTCGTCTCTTCGGCCGTCTTCAAGGACGTTGACAGCATCCAGAAGAAGGGGAATGCGACAAGGACCGCGCCCATGAGCAGGACGAGGTAGCTGGCGGTCTTGGTTGCGGTGTTATGCGTCATCAGCACCTCGGCAATCGGATTGGCGGGTCAGAGCCAAGCCAGTTTGCGTGAATGTGCAACGTGCGGAGAAGGCTCCGATTTGTGGCACGGGCATCTTGCCCGTGGTTCCACGGCCTGGAAGGCCGTGCCATGAAAGGCGATTCTTCTGACATGTCGCATGATCTCGCAAAGTCATTTAGTAGTGCACTCTGGGTCCGAGCACACGCATCTGGAACGCGGTGAGGCCGAGCAGGATGAGGAACAGGACAACGGCCGTGGCGGTGGCGGCGCCGATATTGGCGCCGTCGTAGAACTGGTTGAAGATGAGCATGGTGAGGTTCTGTGTGGTTCCGACGCTCTGCTCGCGCGTGAGGACGTAAATCTGGTTGAAGGTCTGGAACGAGCGGATCACGGAGATGACGGTGAGGAAGAACAGCGTGGGGGAGAGGAGCGGGAAGGTGATGTGGCGTAGCCGCTCGAGGGCGCCAGCGCCGTCCACCTGGGCGGCCTCGTACATCTCACGCGGGATGGCGGACAGGCCGGCGAGGAAGATGACGACGTCGAAGCCGAGCGCGTGCCAGATGGAGAAGAGAATGATGCAGACGAGCGCGAGGCTTGGGCCGGCGGCCCACGCGGGCCAGTGCACGCCCAGGCCCTCGGCGACGAGCTGGAAGACCCCGGTCGACTCGAGGAACCAGCGTTGCGGGGAGATATGGAAAGGGCCGGCTCCGAACCATGAGGCGACGGTGTTGACCAGGCCCGCCAGCCGCAGCAGGACTGCGTTGGCCAGGCCGGCGGAGTCGGGTGCGAAGATCCAGCGGAATACCATGGCGGCCGCGACGGTGGACGTGACGTAGGGAAGGAAGTAGATGGTGCGGAACATGCCGCGGGCGCGGAGCTTCTGAAACAGTATGTTCGCGATGAGGAAGCTGAGGAAGAGGGCGACCGGAACCGTGCCCAGCACGTACCAGATGGATACGCCGAGCGCCTGCGAAAACTCCTCGTCGTGGAGCAGGTTCTTGTAGTTCTGCAGTCCGACGAACTCCTGAGCGGGTTTGCCCCATTTCACATGCAGGCTCATGTCGAGGGTGTGAATGAGGGGATAGATGGAGAACACCAGGAGGAGGAGTGCGGCGGGCGCCAGATAGAGGTAAGGCTGCCATTTTGTTCGTGTCATGTGCAGTCGATCCACTCGGTCAGGTGATGTAGGTTAGCAGCAAGGGCTGAGCAAGTCAACGCGCTCCGCTCGCGCAAGTCGATGAGGGAACGTGGGAAGGTCGACGGGTCGGGCGGGAGTTCATGCGAAGCCGGCTTCGCGGAGCCTGTCGAGGGTGAGGCCGGAGGATTCCTGCGCGGTGTTGCCGAGGCAGCGGGCGACGAGCTTGGCGAGGATGTCGGTCTCAATGTTGACATGGTCGCCGGGCCGCCGCGCGCCGAGGGTGGTGTCTTTGAGTGTGCCGGCGCCGCGGCCCCCCCTCACCTCCCCCCACACCCCCCCCCCACCCCAAGCCCCCACCCCCCGC
>CAYXNI010000141.1:0-6597 GCA_964466285.1 uncultured Planctomycetota bacterium
ACATCGTCCCCCAGCGGAATCTGCGGGTTCGACCGCGACGAGACGGCCATCTGGTCGCCCTCCGCCAGGTCTAGCAGCGCGCCGACGATCGTCGTCGTCCCGACGTCGAACGCCGCACCGTACAACAAACCCGCCTTGTCGTCCGGATCGAGCGAAACGCTCGGCTCCAGCTTGCACGTCGTGTCCAAGCCGTGCGCCAGAATCTTCTGCCCGACGAACCGCGAGGACGCCGCAACCTCGATCGTCATGTCCTCGGTGATCACGGCCTGGCAGGCCAGTCGCACCCCGCTTTCAAGCTCCCGGGCCGACAGACGGGAGCGCTCGGTCTTGTTCGGCGGCGGCGCATTCCGACGCACGATCACCCGGCACTGCCCGCACGTGCCCTTGCCGCCGCACGGAGTCTCGATAATGATGTTCGCCCGCCCTGCCGCCTCCAGAACCGTCGTGCCAGGCAGCACGTGCACATGAGAGTTCTCCGGCAGAAAGACGATCTTCAACGTGTTCGTGTCGGCCATGTCCATTTCCGTCCAACAGTTCGCTTGTTGCTTCCGGGATTGTAGCGCCAGAGCCCGGGTGTGTCAAACCGGGCGCGAGGACAACCTGGCACGAGGACCAGCCCGCACCCCATGCTCCCATGCTCCCGCGCTCCCAACATGGAACCGCCCGCCGAGAAGGCGGGCGATTCCATGCGGAGGAGGAGGCTCGACAATTTCCGTCGGCGGCAGCAAGCCGGCCCGGTCGGGCCGACGCTTGCGGCCGCCGGGATTCTTAATCGGCCAATCGTGTAATCGGACAAAGAACGGCCGGCTGAACTCCAAAACCCACGGCCATCCGCACAATATCCCGTCGGCGTCCGCACCGTCAAGCGACACTTCAGCTTACGCAAACGCACCGCCCGCGTGCAGCGTTGCCGCATTTAGACTCCGCAGTCAGCGCCGGCGGCGGCCAAGCCGCCGGCGGCGAAGAGCCAGCAGGCTGGCCAGGACAAGCAACGGCCGGGCCGCCGCCTCGGGTACCGGATGACCGTGACCGGCCCCGTCGTTCCCGCATTCCGAAGACACAAATACCGAGTAACTCATCCATGGCGACAGGCCGATCTGATCCAGGTCGACATAACCCGTAACGCGCCACGAGTCCACCAGGTACCAGTCCCCCTCACCGTCTTTCAGCTCCGGATCCCAGCCCCAATACGGCTCCAGCGTCCAGGTCACGGAACTGTGCCCGGTCACCTCCTCGCCGAAGTCCATGATCAGGCACATGTAACTGTTCTTCGCGTCGTCTCCGTCCTGATCGTCCGGCGAATACCAGTACCCGCCGTTGTTCATCGTCTGTTGATACTCCTCAAACGTACCCGTCGAGAACTGAGCGTCCTTGTACAGCCGGCCCTCGGTCACCGGCTGCCAGACATCCGGATTCCCGTTCGCGTCGTGATATTTCTGAGGAACCACATTGGCGTGGGTCGTCAGCGCGATGGCGTGGCGCGTGGCGCCGGCCGCGAACGGATTCGTCGAGCCGATCGTGATCCACAGATCGCCCGGGCTCAGGAGATGCTCCCAGACACCCGTCGGGTATTCGTAGGAGTCCTCCCCCCAGGCGCCGCCCTTGGGCAGATCCATCCAGATACTGAACTCCAGCCTGCCCTGGTAAATGCGCGAGCCGATCTCCCAGATCTCGAACCTGGCGGGAGACCCGTCGCCGATGTCCCACCCGCCAGATTGGTAGTAGTCGTGCGTGAACTGCATGGGATTGCCCGAAGCCGTGGAAGTCAACAGCGCAAGGATAAGAATGGCCGCACCGGCAACACTGTACACCTTCGTCATCCATGTGCCTCCAATGATTGTTCCGGCTTCACCTCAACAGGTCAACGCAGAACGCGCTGGCGTTCCAAACAGAACGGACGCGACCCTCGTGAAGCACGGTTAGAAGCAGCAAAAGCCATGCCAAAGCGCGTCAAAATCCTCTCAAAACACCGGAAAATCCATAATCGTCTGGCAGCACGCCGCTTAGCGCCACTGTCACTTTGGCCCGCGGCCACGGTCTTCCGGAGCAAGTGTGATTTTCGCACCCTTACTGTGGCTGCATGTTTCAGAAAAGCAACATTCCGGAATCCGCCCGGCCGCGCATTGACTTGCGGCCACTCCCTGGTACAATTGCCCTATCAAACCATCGGAGGCCTCAAGTGGCCGATCTGGATAGTGACAGGGCGAAGCTGCTCGGACTCATCAAGCGGGACGCCTTCAAGACCGGCGAGTTCACTCTCGCCTCCGGCGCCAGGAGCAATTACTACGTCGACGGGCGGCTCTTGACGCTGTCGTCCGACGGCGCACACTCGCTCGCCCGCGTCATCCTCGCCATGATCGAAGGGCAGCCCGTCGACGCCGTCGGCGGAATGACCCTTGGCGCCGACCCCATCATCGGCGCAGTCCTCGCCATCGCAGACGCTCAGGGCCGTCCGCTCAAGGGGTTTATCTGCCGCAAGGAGCGGAAAAACCACGGGACCGGCAGGCTGATCGAGGGCAATCTGGCCCGCGGAGATCGCGTCCTCATGGTCGAAGACGTCGTTACCACCGGCGGCAGCACACTCCGCGCCATCGACGCCGTCGAAGAGGCCGGCGCCAAAGTTGTACGCATAATCGCCATGGTCGACCGCCTCGCCGGCGCCGCCGAGGCCTTCGCCGCGCGCCACTACACCTTCACGCCCATCTTCACCATCCGCGACCTGGGAGTGGCCTGACTATCTCGTCAGAACTGTATTGACGAAGCCACGGACCACCTTCACCGCGCCCAGGCACTCCGCCGCGACCTCCGCGTCACAGACCTGCGCGGGGGGCCGGCCCGCGCGCTCGGGGTCGGCCTTCTCCGCGTGACGATCCAGCACTTCCGCGGCACGCCGAACTTCCGCCGTCGCCGCGATGTCGTGCGCCTCCAGCATCGAGCACAGGTCCGCACACCGGTCAGACGTGTGCGCCCACCCGCGCTCCGCAAAGACTGCAATCAGCGCCATCCCCGCCGCCCGATGAGCGTGGAGCACCGCCCCCTCATTGTAGTCCGACCGCGACAACACCCGGGCCATTGATTCCTCGCGGTTGCTCACCGTTATCCACAACTGCGCCTTCTCACGCATTCTCCGCGCTCCTTTCCTCCGCGCTTTCGGGAGCCGAGTCCGGCCCGGCCCCGGGCGTCGCCTGCGCCGAATCCCCGGCGGGCGCCGGCTGTCCCGCATGCCCGTCGGGTTCCGCGGGCCCCTCCTCGCGACGCGCCTGCTCGTGGTGGATCTTCAGAAACGCCTCCGCGCTCGCGAGCACGGCGTCGATCCGCTCGCGGGCCCTGCCCAGCGATTCGTCCTCTTCCTCGATCTCGCTCAGCACGTCCACCTCCCTCAGCAGGTCCGGACGCTTGATGCTTCCGCCGTGGGACGGCGCGGCCGGCTCAGCCTGCGGCGCCGTCCCCTCATCCGCACCCGCCGGCGCGGCCCCGGGAACAGTTTCCGCTTCCTCCCTCGGCGTCAGGTACAGCTCGCCGAACTCCCCCGACTGCTGCAGAAAAACACGCCGCAGCCGCACCAGCTCAAGCAGCGCGATGAACATCGCGATCACGTCGCCCTTCGTCCGGCACTCGGCAAAGATGCGAGAGAACGTGATGCCCCCCTCCCGGATGACCATGGCCAGCAGGTCGCGGCGATACTCATGGATCGGGCGCTCGCGCGTGATCACCCGCGTCGCCGGCGGGCCGATGCTCGTCTCGCTCAGCACCTTGGCGAACGCATCGATCAGCTCCCACAGCCCCACGCCGCCGAGGAAGGAGTCCTGGCCCGCTCCGGCCTCCCCCGCTTCCGCTTGCGCCAGGGTCATCGGCTGCGCGGGGCGGCCGAACTTCAGCGCCTGCTCCGCCGCGCGGCTGCCAAGCTCGCGGGCCAGGTCGCGGTACCTCTTGTATTCCAGCAGTTGGCGAACCAGCTCCGCACGCGGGTCCTCCTCTTCCTCCTCCAGCCCTCCTTCAAGGGGAAGGAGCATCCTGGACTTGATCTCCATCAGCGTCGCGGCCATCACCAGGAACTCCCCCGCCACGTTCACGTTCAACTCCGCCATCAGCTCGACGTACCGCTGGTACTGCTCCGCGATGCGGGCGATCGGGATGTCACAGATGTCCACCTCCTCCTTCCGAATCAGATAGAGGAGAAGGTCAAGCGGCCCCGAATAAGTGTCCAGCGCCACGCGGTAACCCGACCCCGCGCCGCCCGCCGGCACTGGCGAGCCGGACTCCGCTTCCGGCGAAGCCTCCGGACCCGGCCCCACAGACGCCCCTTCGCTTCCAGTTTTAACGCCTTCTTCTGCCAAGTCGTCCCCCGCTGCATCTAGGGCAACACACTGTTCCAGATAACACCGATCTGATAGCGCTCGGCCCCGCTGAAAACAAGACTCAAAACCAGGAAAATGACCGGCCCCACAAGGCGTCCCCCCCACATGACCACCGGAATCAGCAGGTACACGCTGTAGCGCTCCATGCCATCGTATCTGAGCGCCGCATGAAAGCTCAGAAAACCCCGCAGAATGTGATGCCCGTCCAAGGGCGGAATCGGGATCAGGTTGAACAGCGCCAGCGCGAGGTTCAGCACCACGCCGTATGCCGCCATCTTCTCAATCAGCACCGCGATTGACCCTGGAGAATGCGCGGCCGACACATGCGGCTGCACGGCCTTGAACGCGATGCCGAACACCACCGCCAGCAGGACATTGCTCGCCGGCCCGGCCAGCGCCGTCAGCATCATGTCCCGCTTCGGCCACCGGAAGACCGCACTGTTCACCGGGACCGGCTTCGCCCATCCGAACGTCCGGAACACCATCCCCAGCGTCGTGCCGATCGGGTCATAGTGCGCCAGCGGATTCATGGTCAGCCGGCCCATGTGCCGCGCCGTCGGGTCACCCAGCCGGTCCGCCGACCACGCGTGAAAGAACTCGTGAAACGAAAGAGAAAACAGGAACACCGGCCACGTCACGAGCAGCGCTTGGGGGTCGAAAAACTTTTCGAACATGCACCCTCACCCATTCTTCCGTCACACATCGTATCGCCTCCCCAAAGTGGCGTCAAGCGGATTCGGGGCAGGCCCACCCAGTCTCATCCCGATTGCCCTCCTTCCCACAAGCCGCATGATATCCCGGCTCCTCGCACAAATCAAATGACCGGAAAGGACTCACCGGTTCAGCATCAGGATCGACGCGCTCGTCGCCCCCGCGAACTGGCACACCGCCGCCGCCGTCAGCAGCGCCAACACATCGCGTCTTCGGACGGACATGCCCGCTCCTCCCGCCCCACGGGATGGTAGCCCGCCCAAACACAAAAAGCAAGGCAACGCCGCCAGCCGGCTCCGAGGCGTTTGCGTTGATCGCGCGACCTTGGCTGTTGTAAGGGCGGGTTTGAAACCCGCCCCTACAGATTGTACGCATGGGCCTCGCGCGAGCCCACATCGCAAATGCCTCGCTCCCTTTTCCTGTTGACGAACGGCCCGATCTCGCTTACAATTCACACGAAACCGAGCGGTTTTCTGAGGTGCCTGCAAATGAGACTGTCCACCCGCGGACGTTACGCGTGCCGAGCCATGCTTGAGCTCGCCCGGTGCCAGGCCCAAGGCCAGAAGAGCATATCCATCGACCGCATCGCCGAGCATCAACAGATCTCCAAACGTTACCTCGAACACATCTTCGCACGGCTGCGCCGCGCCGGCATCGTTCATGGCACCCGCGGCAGCAAGGGCGGCTACACCCTCCAACGCCAGCCCGACCGCATCACCGTCGGCGAGATCGTCCGCGCCGTCGAAGGCCCGCTCGGACCCGTCCGTTGCGTCGACGAACCCTCCTCCTGCCCCAAGTCCGGCTGCTGCGCCACACACGACCTCTGGGTCGAAGCCGCACGGGTGCTCTGCGACCTCTTCGACCGCCGAACCGTCGCCGACCTGGCACGAGAGCAGACCCGATTGGATGCCGCCCGCAAGACCAACAGCCAATAGAAACATAAGAGGGCAACAAGACTGGTCATTCCCGTTTCTTTGTGACTTTGGGCCTCGACGGCCGTATTCGTGTCCGTCCATTTCCGGAGGATATCACAGATGATCAAGGTTAACCCAGACGAATGTGTCGGCTGTGAACAGTGCGTCCCGGTGTGCCCCGTCGAAGCCATTTCCATGATCGACGACAAGGCCGTGATCGACCAGGACAAATGCACTGAGTGCGGCACCTGCATCGGGGAATGCCCCGTCGAAGCGATCAAGGAGGAATAGGGCTTGGCCTCAAAGCCCAACACCCCGCAGTACGTCGCCAGGCTCCGCCGTCTGGCTCACGGCCACAAGCGCACCCTCATCGTCCTCCAGAACAACCCCGACCCCGACGCCATCGCCAGCGCCGCCGCCCTCAAGCTCCTCCTCAAGGAAATCGCCGGCGGCGACGCCGTCATCGCCTACGGCGGCGTCATCGGCCGCGCCGAAAACCGCAGCATGCTCAAGTACCTCGGCATCACCATGAAGCCGGCGTCCGCGGCGGCCCCGGACCAGTCCCCCCGCGCGGCCCTGGTCGACACACAGCCCGGGTTCGGCAACAACCCCAT